>JAJZNH010000269.1 GCA_021811745.1 Acidobacteriota bacterium | reverse complement strand
GCGTATGGAGATTACCTGCTCGCGCACCAGATGGCCAACGGCTTCTGGAGAACCGGTTATGGGCCGGTCTATATGGCGGATACCGGAAGTGCGCTAGGCCTGCTGGTGGCGCTCTATAACCACGTGGATCGCGACCGCCAGAAACGCTATTTTGAAGCTGTCCAGCATTACGTTGCCTCCATCAAGGCCAACAACATGATTCACCCCAACGGCGCATTCGGCACAGGCTGGAGGCGCGTCAACGACGGTACGCTAGTGGATCCGATTTACGACCAGTACACGCTCTCGTCCGCGCTCACCGGCGGCGAGATTTTTACCTGGATGTATCACGTTACCGGGAAAAATGAGTACCGCGAGACCGCCTACCACGCGCTCAGGTGGATCTTCAGCACCATGAATTCCGAAGGGAAGATCCCGCATATCCTCGCCTTTGAGGGGTTTGACTGGGACAAGCGCAATGATCCGAAGGTCGCCTACAATCTGTGGACCAAGCAAACCTACGGAACTTCCGCCTACGTGGGCGAAGGTGTCCTTTCCTTTGATCTCTACTGCGGCAAGCGCGCATGGAAGTCCTGGATTGAGAACGCCGTCAAACCAAACATCGAGTTCCTGCTTCGTACCCAGCTTCCTGACGGCACATGGTCTCAGATCGGCCGCACCAGTTGGGACCGGACGCGCAGCCCCGGGATCATCGACTATCTCATCTGGTACTACGAACACGTGGACCGTGATCCGCGCATTGTGCGCGCTGTACAACGCTTCGACGCCTATATTCTGAATCCTGACGACGGCAAAGCCTACGGGCTCTTGAACGACGGCGCTACAGCCAATTCGAGAGGCGCCACCAATGCCTTCAATACGGTCACGAGCCTCACCGGGCGCGCGCTGGCGGATATTCTATCTCCGGGAGTCGATGCGCGGTGGTAAGAGTTGATCCGCATTGCCAATCCTGAAACAAGGAAGAATATGGATCCCGCTGCCCTTCGCCTGCGTTACCGACAGCTGTTACTCGACAATATCGTGCCGTTTTGGTTCCGGTACGGCATCGACTGGCAGCACGGCGGTGTGCTTTCGTGCATCGCCGATGACGGCTCGGTCATCAGCGGCGACAAGTTTGTCTGGTCGCAGGCGCGCTCGGTTTGGACATTTGCCGCTCTCTACAATCGCATCGAGCAGCGGCCGGATTTCCTGAGGGCCGCCGAGAATTCCATACGCTTTCTGCTTGCGCATGGGCGCGATCAGGACGGGCGCTGGGTCTATCAAACCGATCGCCAGGGCCGCGTGATGGAAGGCGCAACCAGCATCTATGCCGATTGCTTCGTCATCTACGGATTGAGCGAATATTACCGTGCCGTGCAGGACAAAGAGGTCCTTTCCGTTGTGCGGGCTACCTTCGAACGGGTGCGCCGCCGCATCGAGGAGCCTGATTTCCACGAGACTGCGCCGTACCCGCTTCCGCCTGGCTGGAAGAATCACGGTATTCCGATGATCATGACCGAGGTGACGAATGAGCTCGCTCAGACCACCGGAGACGCAGGTCTGGAGCCGCTGGTTGACGTCTATGCAGGTCGAGTGATGCAACACTTTGTCCGCCCGGACCGCAAGGCCGTTCTCGAATTTCTTACCTGCAGCTATGATGAACTTCCGCCGCCGGCGGGAACCTTTGTCATGCCCGGCCACGCCATCGAGTCCATGTGGTTTGTCATGCACGTAGCGCAGCGCCGCGGTGATCGCGACCTGATCCGCCGGGCAGCCGAAGTGATGCGCTGGCATCTTGAACTTGGCTGGGATCCCGAGTATGGCGGCATCTTTCTGTCGCGTGATATCGAAGGCCACGAATCTTACCTGCCTCATTCCGAAAAGAAGCTGTGGTGGCCACATACTGAGGCGTTGTACGGCACGCTTCTCGCTTACGATCTGACGGGAGACCAGAGCTTCCTCGAATGGCACGAAAAGGTAGCCGATTGGGCGTGGTCCCATTTTCCGGTCGCGGAGCCCGGAGAGTGGCGCCAGCGCCTCAGCCGCGAAGGCAAGCCCATCTCCGAGGTCGTGGCCCTCCCCGTCAAGGATCCATTTCATTTGCCGCGGGCGGCTATTCTCATCACACAATTGATGGAAAGAATGGGAGCAAACGAATCCATAAAACCGCGTCCGCATTCGTCCCGGTGACAGGCTGCGCCATGAATTCTCAATCCATATCGGGCTATGATCCCCTGAGTCGTTCACCGCTCCGCATCGGAGTCGAAGATGGCGAGATTCGATCGATCCGTTCCGGTCCTGCCGAGGAAGGTATATGGCTGACGCCCGGTTTCATCGATCTTCAGGTCAATGGCTATTGCGGCTGCGATCTGAATGCGGATACCGTCGACGCCGATGTGGTCATCGCGCTCACGCGCAAGCTGTTCGCCACCGGCGTTACCACTTTTCTTCCCACCATCATTACGGCATCTGAAGCTCAGATCATCAAGGCCCTGCGCGCTGTTGCAAAGGCTCGGCAGGTCGACGCCCTCGTCGCTCATGCCATCCCTTTCGCGCATGTCGAAGGACCGCACATCTCGCCACTAGACGGCCCGCGGGGTGCGCACCCACGCGAGCATGTGCGTCCGCCGGACCTCTCGGAATTCGCGCGGTGGCAGGCCACCTCCGGCAATCTCGTCGGCATGGTGACCGTCTCACCGCACGGGGACGATGCGGCGGAGTACATCGCCACCCTCGTGGCCAAGGGCATCTTCGTCGCGATCGGCCACACGCACGCCACGCCCGCTCAAATCCACCGGGCCGCCGATGCGGGCGCGAGCTTGTCCACTCATCTCGGCAATGGAGTCGGCAGTCAGCTTCCCCGTCATCCAAATCTCATCTGGGCACAGCTTGCCGATGACAGGCTCACGGCTACTTTTATCGCCGACGGCCATCATCTGCCTGCGGACACATTGAAGGCCATGCTGCGCGCCAAAGGCGTCGAGCGAAGCATTCTTATCTCGGATGCCGTCGCCCCGGCTGGATTGGCGCCGGGAATCTACGATGCGGCCATCGGAGGCCGGGTGGAACTGCGCGCCGACGGCCGCCTGAACATGCTGGATACAGGATTTCTGGCAGGCGCCGGACTTCCCCTCAAAGACGGCATCGCCCGGTCTTCGCTCTCTGGAGTATGCGCACTCGGCGACGCCGTCCGCATGGCCACCGCGAATCCGGGCCGCTTTGCCGGCAATCGCGGCCTGCTGCGTTCCGGCGCTAGCGCAGACCTGGTCCGCTTCATGCTCGATGCAGAAAAGCAGAATCTGCAAATTCTTTCGGTCATGGTAAAAGGCGTCGAGTGGCCAACAAACCGTGATCTTCTGCCGGTGAAACCTATCGATTGAGATTTGTCGACGGCCGCGGATTAAAGTCCGCGGGAACGTGATTGGCAATGCCCAGTTTGCGATCCGTCGTGACAATGCCCAGAGCTTTGCAGCCATAGCCCGTCTCTTCCGGCAGGTTCACAATCAGGTTTTCCGGCACCATCACATAAGACGAGGAAAGCGGCCGCGTCTTCCCTTCCAGCCGCGAAGGGCTGAACGCGTCCAGCAGATTCGTAATGCCAGGCGTCAATGCGTCTTCGGGTCCCAGACCCTTCTCGTGAAACTCCTTTTCGCCGAGCTTGCGCCCGCGGAGTTCGTCGGGCAGCGTTGCCAGCGGCGGCAGGTTGAAAACCATATCCACAAATTTCACCACGGACGACTGGCTGCCCTGCGCATGTTCAATCGCACGCGTCCGGGCGTAAGGCGAGATCAGGACAAGGGGAACTCGGGGACCGTCAGTGATTACCGAACCATCTGGTCCAAAGGTCCGGATCGGCGGCGGTACATGATCGTAATCGCCCTCCGAGTCATCCCAGGTGATAATAATCGCGCTCTGCTGCCAATATGGGCTGGATGCGATGCGATTGATCGCTTCGGCGACCATCGCCTCACTGATCTGCCCATCCGAGTAAGATGGGTGATCATCGTCTCCAAGAAACTTCTTCTGAACATGCCCATCCGGATCCGCGGGCTTTAGCTGAAAGATGTTATCGTATCCGCCCTTGACGAAGAAGAGACCACCCTGCTGCGGCAAGGTGTGCTCCTTGAGCGCCGTGAAGAAATCCTCAAGCCCGTGAAGCTGCTGCCGCATCTGCGAGTTATTTGAGATATAACCGAAATACTGCGGGCCATTGTGATGCGTAATATAGGACGCGTGCATCCCATTCGCATCCACTGGATCATTCGGATCCGTTGGCTCCTTGTCGTAACCCTCCTCAAACCATCCAAAAGGCACGGATTTTCGCTTGAGTTGTGTAATAAATCCGACATCCTGCTTCACGTCGGCCAGGTCATCGTCGGGATCTTTATCCGCCTTCACCACGCTCTGCAGGTTACCACCTGCCAGAGTCAGCGGGAGTGTCGCATAAGTAAGGTTCAGCTGCGTGCGGTAGCTGGCAAAATCCTTTGGATTAACCGGCACCTTCTCTCCCGCCGGAGTGTGGTCGGCATGAGAGCCCCAGAAAGGATCGGCGTCGTTCAACACCGGAACGCCCGGCCCCGATGCCCCGTTGCCCGCATAATGTTCTTCAGGATGCAGCGCCCATT
>JAJZNH010000264.1 GCA_021811745.1 Acidobacteriota bacterium | reverse complement strand
TGTACGACGAAAGAATCCGTGCTGAGGGCCAGCCGGCCGGCCGGCAGGTCGATCGCCGCGGCATCGCCGAGATTTTCAAGCGCGGGATTGCGGAAGGCGGGCAGAAAAAGATGCTCCACCAGCTCGCTGCCGAGTTTGCCGCCTCCGCCGTGGCCCATCACAATGGCGGGATAATCCGCCAGCGGCAGCGGACAGATCCACTTTGCAAAGTCAGGCGCTGCCTTTGGAGCCTCCATCGATCAGGTCTTCCTTTCCTCGCGCTGCGCGCGAAGTGAGCTTTCAGCCGCCGGGAAGCTCGACCTCGAGTTGCAAAATCATGCGGCCAGAGATTTAGAAGCATGAAGCTAAGAGCTCGCCACCTCTTCAGCTGCAAGAAACCGGCCGTAGTTGTAGTAAGCAGCGCAGGCACCCTCGCTCGAAACCATAGTGGCGCCGAGCGGATGACGCGGGGTGCACTGCTTGCCAAAAGCCCCGCACTCCACTGGCTTGATGGCGCCACGCAGCACATCGCCCGAGCGGCAGAGCGGCGACTCCCGCGCGCGAATGCCGCCCGTGTCGAATCTCTCCTCCGCGTCGAACTCGCGATAGGCCGCGCTCAGCCGCCAGCCACTTCGCGAAATCACGCCGATGCCGCGCCAGGCGCGATCGGTCACCTCGAAGACCTCCGCCAGCAGTTTCTGCGCCGCGCGGTTGCCGTCGAAGTTCACCACGCGCTCATAGGCGTTCTCCACTTCATGCCTGCCGGCCTCCAGTTGCACCACGGCGCGGCGGATGCCGTCGAGCAAATCCAGCGGCTCGAAGCCGGTAACGACCAGCGGCACTCTATACTTCTCGGCCAGCGGCGGATACTGCCAATAGCCCATCACACTGCAGACGTGGCCGGCCAGCAGGAAGGCCTGCACATGGTTTCCCGGCGCCTGCATGATCGCCTCGATGGCCGGCGGCACCAGAACATGCGAGACGAGCAGCGAAAAATTCCTGAGCCCAAGCCGCTGGGCCAGGTGCACGCTCATTGCGTTGGCCGGGGCCGTGGTCTCAAAGCCCACACCGAAGAAAACCACCTGCCTGCCCGGCGTCTTCGCCGCCAGATCCACGGCGTCCAGTGGCGAGTAGACCACGCGCACATCGCCGCCGCGACCTTTCACCTGGAAGAGATCGCCCTCCGTGCCGGGAACGCGCAGCATGTCGCCGAAGGAGCAGAAGACCACCTCCGGCCGCGCCGCAATTGCCAGCGCCTTGTCAATCAACTCCAGCGGCGTAACGCAGACCGGGCATCCGGGGCCGTGAATCATCTCGATGCCGGGCGGAAGCATCTGGTCGATGCCGTTCTTCAGAATCGAGTGCGTCTGGCCGCCGCAGACTTCCATGATCTTCCACGGGCGCGTGGCGATCTGCGCGATCTCACGCGCCATGCGCTGGGCAATCTCACTGTTGCGGAACTCGGTCAGGTACTTCATCTATCGATGCCTGCATCCCCACAAACATTGGGTGCCCCAGGTCCCGATTCTGGGACCTGGGAAGCTACAGAACAGCTACCGTCGGGACAAGGCGAAGGAGCGGCCCTGGCGGCACGCGCAAAGGCTTCCTCCTCGCCGGCCAGCTCCTCGTCGAGCACGCCCATGGCGCGAAAGTCGGCCAGGGTCTTTTCGGCGGTCTCCTCGTCGATCTTCGAGATGGCAAAGCCCACGTGAACAATCGTGTAGTCGCCCACCTCAACTTCAGGCACGTAGTCCAGGCAGACGTTCTTGACCACGCCGCCAAAGTTCACGCGGCCCATACGGACGAGGCCGTCCGTGGTGATTGCTTCGACCCTTCCCGGAATGGCAAGGCACATGACAAGTCTGTTATACCGCGCCGCCGGGCTCGCGAAACATGATTTGGATCACGGCAAGTGAATGTGTCGCGCAATTCACGGGAAGCCTCCGCTCACGGGCCCGTTAGGGGCGCCCGGCTCCTGCCAGGTTCGTCCGCAGCCACTGGGCAAAATCGTTGAGCGCAGCCACGGACTGGGGAAACCGCGCCACGGTGCCGGGATGTACCGGGAAGTTATGGTGCATGTCGGGCGCGTGGTGGTGGGTCACGGCCACTCCGGCCGCCTTGAGCTTGTCCGCGTAGGCGATTCCCTCATCGCGGAGCGGGTCATACTCCGCCGTCGCCACCAGGGTTGGCGGCAGCGCGGGCAATGTTTTGAGGTGCAGCGGCGAAATCTCCGGATGATTCGGCGCGATCCCGGGCGCATATTGATCCCAGAACCAGCGCATGAGGCTCGCCTCAAGCCCATATCCCGTGCCGTTCACGGTATACGACGCGTGCGCCGCGCCGGGGTGGTCGATCACCGGATAAAGCAGCAGCAGCGCCGTCGGCCCGACTGCATCGGCGGCGCAGAGGTGGTTGGCCGCAACGGCCGCCAGATTGCCCCCGGCGCTGTCGCCACCCAGAAGCAGCCGTCGTGGATCGCCGCTAAAGCCCGGCGCATGTTGCGCTGCCCAGCGGAACGCGGCCAGCGTGTCTTCGATCGCGGCTGGAAACGGATGTTCCGGCGCAAGGCGGTACTCGACGGCAAGAAGGATGATCCCGGCGGCTTCACTCAACAGGCGGCAGAAGGGGTCGTGCGTCGCAACGGAGCCGGCAACCCAGCCGCCGCCATGCAGATACACCAGCACCGGCAGCGGCTTCGTGGCGCCGGGCGGAGTGTAGAGGCGGGCGCCGAGGCTTGCGGAGATTGCCACATCGCGCACTTGCACGCCATTGGGCAGGCCGGGGATCGCCGTGCGGCCTTCGAGCGCTTTCATCATCAGCGCGCGGCGTGCCTGAACCATCTCCGCGTTGCTGGGCTGGGCGGCAGGCGGGGCGGGCGGAGCAATCGCATCGAGATACCGCCGCAGCTCTGGATCGATCGGCTTGCGTTCTCTTAGGGCAGCTTGTTGCATCAGGACCTCTGCGCGGTGCGTGCGTTGTGGGTAGATGTGAAAGGCATCATTGGTGGCCCGGGTTTCAATTCGGACCAATCCTATCATTTGGTTGCCCATGTCCCGATTTTGGGACATGGGCGACCACCATTTCCGTGTTACGTCAGCTGGGACATGGGCTGCCCGCCAACTCGTTCAAGAACTGTCTTCTTAGGTAAAGCAACAAGTTCGTGAATGGAAATTGAAATGTGGATGCTAATATTCGAACAATGACCAACCAGCCCGAATGCCAGGAACACAAGGGATCGCACTGGTCCGACACCTGAATCAATAAGGCATCTCTTGATGAAGAAACTCTCCATTGGCCTTTACGCCGCTGTTACCGTCGCACTCATGATTTGGGGCTTTTACCAGGCTATCTACGTAGCGCCGAATGACGCGATGCAGGGGGAGATCTTTCGAATTCTCTACTATCACGTGCCGTCATGGGCCGTGGTGTTTACCTTTTTCGCTGTCAGCTTTGTCGGCTCGATTGGTTTTCTTGCTTCCAGACGCGACCACTTTGATCGGGCGCAGGTCTTTGATGCGTTAGCTGTCGCAGGCGCTGAAGTGGGATTGGTCTTTTGCACGGTCGGTCTGACCACAGGTCCACTTTGGGGCCGCCGCGCGTGGGGCATCTGGTGGACTTGGGACGCCCGGCTTACGACGTCCCTTGTGCTCTGGCTTATTTACGTAAGTTATCTGTTATTGCGCCATTTTGCGGCCGGCCCGCAGATGCAGAGCCTTGCCGCGGTACTGGGTATTTTTGGTGCGCTCGACGTACCTATCGTCTATATGTCAAACCGCTGGTGGCGCACACAGCATCCGGCGCCGGTTTTTGGCGGTGCGACAGGTTCAGGTATGGCGTGGCCCATGATGCAAGTGTTTCTGTGGAACATGCTCGCCTGGTTCGCCTGGGGCGTGATGGTCCTTATTCTTCGCTATTACGTTGAACGCCACCGCCAGCAGATGGCTGCCCACGAAGCCGATCTTGCATTGCGCAAGTCGGAGTCGGCCGACAGCGAGTTTGCTGTCGAAACGAATACAATCTTGAACCGATTCATCGTTCCTCTCGCCATCGTCTACGCATTCGCACTCTTCGGCTGTGCCTATCTATGGGCCATGCACCCACCTGCCTATGCGGTCAGCATAGAGCAGATAATCGACCACCACTTCGTGGTCGCCGCCTACACAGTTACCTGGACGATTCAGCTGAGCTATCTCACTTGGCTTGGCCTGAAGTGGACAAGTCAGATTCCCACCGCCCAGCGATCAGATCGCATATAGGTTTGCGCCGCAGTGCGTCTCAAACAGCCCTTGGCGCAGTTCCCTGAGCTTGCGATAGAAGGTGGTTTTGCCGATGGCGGTTGGCCCGGGCCCCGGGAGGTAAGCGCATTCACTGAATCTGGTCTCCCAAGTCCCTCGCACTTGGGGATCTGGGAGAGCAAAGACCTCAACAGGGCGGGTACTCAATCACGGCGGTCGCAATAAGTCCCCATAACCTGGTTCTCGTCCCGCATCATACTGCAGTATCGCCGGGTTCTGTTGCGCGCGTCAGGTGCGCTCAGTCGGAGATCATGATCTCGCCGGGGACGATGGGGCGGGTACGTGGGAGCAGTCCGTGATACGCGGCTGAGCCGGTGATCGCGAGCGCGGC
>JAJZNH010000423.1 GCA_021811745.1 Acidobacteriota bacterium | reverse complement strand
AACTGCGCATAAAGTGCGTGGTCATGGTCACCTGGGCGCGATCGGGCAGCACCGCTTGCGGGTCAGTGGCAAATTTCTTGATGAAGCTGAAGATATAGTCCCACCGCCCGCAGTTCAATCCTGCCGAGTGTTCGCGCAGCTCATAGAGAATTTCGTCCATCTCAAACGTGGCGAGAATCGTCTCAATCAGCACGGTAGCCTTGATCGTGCCGCTCGGCAGGCCCACCTTTTCCTGCGCGCGCAAAAAGATGTCGTTCCACAGCCGCGCTTCCAGATGGCTCTCCATCTTGGGCAGGTAGAAATAGGGGCCGCTGCCGCGAGCCAGGAGTTCTTTCGCATTGTGAAAGAAGTAGAGCCCGAAGTCGAAGATAGACCCGGACATCGGCTCGCCATCGATCAGCACATGACGCTCGTCGAGGTGCCAACCGCGCGCGCGAACAAACAGAACAGCCGTCTTATCATTCAGCTTGTACTGCTTCCCGGTTGCGGGATCGGAATAAGTGATCGTGCGCCGGATCGCATCACGCAGGTTGATCTGGCCGTCGAGCAGGTTGTTCCAGAGTGGTGTGCTCGAGTCCTCGAAATCAGCCATGAAGACTTTCGCGCCGGAGTTGAGCGCGTTGATGATCATCTTGCGATCCACGGGTCCGGTAATCTCCACGCGGCGGTCGAGAATATCCCCGGGCAGCGGGGCCACGGTCCAGGCTGCCTCACGAATTTTCCTGGTCTCAGCGAGGAAGTCAGGCTTTGCCCCGGCATCAAGCATCTTCTGCCGCTCGTGACGCGCGGCCAGCAGTTCTTTGCGGCGTCCATTAAATGTCCGCTGCAGGTCCGCCAGAAAAGCAACGGCGTCAGGCGTAAGGATTGCAGAGTGGCTTTCGCTGACCGGCGCAAGCACTTCAACACCGGGGACATCGACGGTTACAGGCATTGGGCAGCTCCCTATTCGTAAATTTTTCAGCACATGCGTCGAGAATGAGTGCGCATGGACTTATCCGTTGCAATCTTAAATTCGCCGTCCCCCGCTGCTCAAATCAATAAAAATGGCGGGGCCGCAAGCCAGCGATTGAAGTGGAATCATGCATGACAATTCGCAGGAGCGAATGTCGAGGACCATCCTTCTTCAGTTCACCGTGATATTCCCGTTTCTGTCGCCTTGCAGCAATCTTTGGGCGGAGATTCCGCGGATCGAGGCATCGAGTAACTCTACCATGTGGAATGCCGGCATAGCTTTTAATCCACGCCTGCGCAGGCCATTCATAAGTTGCAGCAGGCAGCCCGGATTGGCAGAGATCACCGCCTGCGCGCCGGTCGTCAGCAGGTTTTCCACCTTCCGGCTGCCGAGTTCATTCGCTGTTTCCGGCTGCAGCAGATTGTAGACACCGGCTGATCCGCAACAGAGCGATGCCTCCGGAATCTCCGCGACCTCCAGCCCAGGAATGCCGGACAGCAGGCGGCGAGGCTGCTCGCGAACGCCCTGCGCATGCTGCAAATGGCAGGCGTCATGATAGGCGACGCGCACCTTGAGTGGATGCCGCGGCGCTTGCGGCTCAAGCTCGCACAAAATCTCCGATATGTCCTTGCATTTCGCAGAGAAAGCAGCGGCGCGCCCAGCCCAGGCCGGATCGTCACGCAGCAGATGTCCGTACTCCTTCATCGTGGACCCGCACCCGGCGGAGTTGATCACGATCGTGTCGACTTCAGTTGCTTCAAACGTGGCAATCATCTTCCTGGCAAGGACGGCAGCTTCCTCTTCCATACCGGAGTGGAGCATCAACGCACCGCAACATGGCTGCTCGCGAGGGATTACCACCTCACAGCCCTCCGCGGCCAGCACACGCGCGGTTGCGGCGTTTACATGTGAGAAGAAAACCTGCTGCACGCATCCCGCCAACATTCCTACGCGGCGGCGGGGAGCCGTCTTGGGCGCGATGGTCGAAGGCAGCTTATTCAACAGATGCCCCGGCGCTTCCGGCAACAGCGCCTCCATCGCCGCCAGGCGCTTTGGCAGCAGCTTTTGTATGCCAGCTGCTCGCACCAGCCAGCGGAGGCCGCTCTTTTGGTAGAGAAGCAAGGGCAGCGCCAGCAGACGCAACCGCGCGGGATGCGGGAACGTAACAAAGAGCAATTTGCGGAAGATTGAATCGCCCCAGCCGCGCCGCAGGTTGCGCTCAATTTGCGCACGGGCTGGCTCGATCAGCTTGCTGTATTGCACGCCCGAGGGGCAAGCCGTCATGCAGGCCATGCAGCCCAGACATCGGTCCATGTGTTGCCGGAAGCAGCTATCGAGCGGAGCCTCGCCGGCAGCGGCCTTCTTGATCATATAAATGCGTCCGCGCGGCGAGTCCATCTCTTCGCCCCAAAGCAGATAGGTGGGGCAGGCCTGCAGGCAGAAGCCACAATGCACGCACTCGTCGAGGTACTTTTTCTCGGGCGGATGGTGCGCGTCGAAGCTGGAAGGAAGCGCGTCTTTCTGGTCGATGGCAGGCAGCATAGTTGTCAAATCTTCCCCACAAAACGGCCGGGGTTGAGTGTGCGTCCGGGATCGAAGCGGCGCTTGATTTCGCGCATCAGTGGAAGAGAGCCGGGGTCCATTCCCCAGACATCGAGTTTGTCTCGAAGAGCATTCGGTAACTGCAGCGCGACGGCGCTGCCGCCGCAAGCCGCTATCCTTTTCCGCAAATGCGTGACAAGCGCTATCGCCGCATCAGGCGCCGCATCGAGTGCAATCGTCATTAAGCCCGTTGCCTGGGCCGCAGTGGCGATATCCGCCCCCTCTGCTGCTCCCCAGCGCTGCAACTCCGCGCTTAAACTGCAGAGTTCGCCAGGAAGCGCAGAGACTTTCAGCAGAATGGCATCCGTCATGTCGAAGAGCCGCTGTCGCGCCTGCCAAACGGCGTCGTCCGATTCAGCTACCGCAAATTGCGCGAAGATGCTCTGAATGCGCTCGGCATTTTCCTCCAGGCACTCAGGCACCGCGGCAATGCGGATGTCGAGCGCGCATTCCTGTTTGGACGTGCGCACTTGCACGCAGGATGGGACCATTTGCGAATCCATCAAAGCATGGAGCGGTTCAGCAAAGACCGCTGCATCCGCAATGGCCGCATCGCGCCCTGTTACCGTCCAGTTTCGGGCGTGCTCCTCCACGGGATGCAGGCGGAAGTTCACCGCGGCAATCACACCCAGCGTGCCGAAGCTGCCGGTCATCAACTTGTGCAGGTCGTAGCCCGCGACGTTCTTAACGACCTTGCCTCCGCTTTTGGCGATAGTGCCATCCGCGAGCACGATCGTCATGCCAATGATCAGATCGCGCAGGCCGCCGAACTTCAGGCGCAGCGCGCCGCTGTCGTTCGCGGCAACAATACCTCCGACGGTCGCGCGCTCCGGCCATAGAGGGTCGAGGGCGACCATCTGTCCGTGATGGGCGAGTTCCGCCTGCATTGCTGTCCATGTCAGCCCGGCGTCTACGGTGCAGGTCATGTCCTGCCAGGCATGTTCGCGGAGTGCGTGAATGCGCTTCATGCTTAGCTCGATGCCGGGCGCAACCAGATTGCCCCAATTCAACTTGGTGCCGCCGCCACTCGGCATTACGGAAAGGCCGCTTGCCTGCGCAAAGCGCAGCACCTCGGCAACCTGCCGGATGTCACCTGGCGCGGCGACAATCCTTCCGTCGCACAGAGATGCGTGTTCCTGCCCGACAATCGATCCGAGCTGAGTTAATCCCTGTTCCAGTGTCATCGCAGACAAGGCGCACATTAGAAAATCTCCGCGACTCCGGCCGTCTCCAACGGATGCGGCGTGTAGGGTCCGGGCTTTTCCGCGCAAAGACGTGGCCGCGGAAAGACTTTATCCGGATTCGCGATGCTTTCCGGATCAAATGCGCAGCGCACCAGTTGCATCGTTGCGAGATCCGGTTCGGAAAACATGTAGCCAAGCGCCTCCTGCTTTTCCTTGCCCACGCCGTGCTCCCCAGTAATGGAGCCGCCGTTATCCACGCAGAGGCGCAGGATGCGATAGGAAAGATCCAATGCTTTCTCTTCCTGCCCGGCAATGGAGCGATCGTACAGCACCAGCGGGTGCAGGTTGCCGTCGCCGGCATGAAAGACGTTGGCCACGCGCAGACCTTCCGCGGAAGCCATGCGGTCGATCTCGGTGAGCAGATGCGGCAGAGCGGTACGCGGAATGACGCCATCCTGAACGATGTAGTTGGGCGAGATGCGGCCTACGGCCGCGAAGGCGGCTTTACGCCCCTTCCAGACCAATGCGCGCTCCTGCTCTGATTGGGCCACGCGAATCTCCCACGCGCCATTGTTGCTGCAGATCGCGCGCACCTCGCGCATCAGCGCATCGACTTCACTGCACGGTCCGTCCAGTTCCACCAGCAACAGCCCATTGCACACCGGATAATGGGCATGCACGGCGGCTTCCGCAGCTTGAATCGCCAATGTATCCATGATTTCCAGCGCCGATGGCAGCATTCCAGCCGCAATAATGTCGCTGACCGTCTGCGCCGCAGCCTGAACGGAGTCAAACGCGGCGAGCAGCGTTTGGATCACCTCGGGGCGCTTTACGATGCGCAGCGTAACTTTGGTTGCCACTCCCAGCGTT
>JAJZNH010000689.1 GCA_021811745.1 Acidobacteriota bacterium | reverse complement strand
ACTGCCGAGCTGCACGCGGCGGCGAAGGGCCTGGCCGGGTCCGACAATGTAGAGTTCGGCGGCGCCGCTGCCGCTGGTGGAGATGGAAAAGGCCGATCCGGCAGTGACTTTTGCAGGAAGATGCATGGGTCCGCTCTGACACCATGCGAACGGGTTAAGCGCGAGGCAGAGCGGAACCAGAATCGACGACGGGCGCAGCCTCACAGAACACTCCCTGTGCTGAACGTGGAGACGATGGTGTGTTCGCTGGCGACCTTGCGCGCCAGGTCGCCGGGGACGGGGACGGTGAAGGGCACAGGACTTTGTGGGAGGAGCGCGCGATCGACGAAGGTGCCACCGACCCAGATGACCTGTCCGTTCTGGTTATAAAAAGTTGTGAGGACATGAGCGAAGTTGACGACTTCGCCGCTTTGGTTGGAGACCTCGCCTGTAAGCTGCGCCTCAGGCTGTGGGGTGTACTTCTGATCTTCGACTTCGATGATGGGATCCGCGGAGGCGGAGACGAGTACGGCGTGAGGCTGCATGCGAATGCTGGCGACCTGGGAGAGGCTGACGTGCGGAAGGCGGATGAGGAAAGGAGTGACCTGCTTGGGAAGGAGTGTATGAGAAATCATGTCGAAGCTGGTTCCGGAGGCGATGGTGGAGCCATTTTTCGCGAGGAGTGTAGCTTCCACGGAGACCCAGGCCGGGACGACGTCCTGATTGAGAAGCTCGCCCATAACGTAAACGCCTGACGCGCGGTCGACAGGATGCATGTCGACGATTCGGACATTGGGGCCAGCAACGTTTTGTGCGCCCCACTGTTCGCCGGGGCTGGTGTGGATGACATCCCAGCGGAGATAGTTGATGGGGATGACCTGGGGAGGGACGTGCTGTTCCTTAACCAGAGGCCAGTTGACCTGCCACAGGCCATTGTTACGGACGAGGTGGAGTATGCGGGTGTCCTGGTAGGGACCGAGCACGGTGTACCAGTGGAGTTTCATAACCATCTCAGCATGGTTGGCAGATTGATGGAGAGGCTGCACGCCGACGGAGACGAGGGTTGCACCGGTGCGGAGTCCATCAAAATAGCCAGTGAGATCGTGCTGAAACTGCCCTTCAGTGAATTTGGCTTTGTTGGCGAGGCCTGAATAGGCCTGACCCCAGTTACGGAGGCGAATCTCGGCACCGAGTTTGCGGACCGCGGCTTCAGGGGAGGAGGCGGTGCGAACGATGCCCTGCTTGTTGCCTCCGGCATAGTAGACGGCGGTGGGGACCGGCCAGATGACGCCGATGACGATCAGCGCGGCGGTGGCGAGGCCCATGAAGATGGCGAGCAGGGTTCCCGATTTCACGAAACCATCCTTCCGGAGAGGAGATTATCCAGCGTCAGGTCTTGATCCGCGTCGTCGTCGGAGGAGGCAGGGCGGCGGGGCTTGTCCGGAATGAGCAGGAGCAGCATGGCCAGAATGCTGCTGCCGACCGGGAAGATGCCCCACATGATGCCCTGCCACCTGGGAGGAATCTGGGACTGATTGACGGGTGCAGCCTTTGGCACGCCGTCCTTGCTCCAAACAGTGATGGCGCCGTAGTCGATCTGGTCAACCTTGCGCCAACCGGCGAAGTGCAGCAGCGGCTCGTACCAGGGGTCGCGGACGAAGATCCATTTGAGACCATAGCGATCGGCATGGCGAAGCATGGCCAGGAGGGATTCCATTCCGCCTTTGCCGAAGTACCTTGCACTTGTGAGAGCGGCGCCTCCGTATTTGGTGAGTTCGGGGAGCATACGCGAGGAGTTGGACTCGCCGTCGACACTGTCGGCGCGTGTTTCCATGGCAAGCCGGGAGAGCTTGTTGCCGAAGCCGAGAGTGATATAGCGGTAGTCGTAGTGTCCGTCTCGATTCAGCCATTCAGCAACAGGCCTCACCTTGAAACTGGTGCTGTCGGTTGGGCGATAGGTGGTCCAGGCAACAGCGACGGCACAGCTGAATGCGGCGAGGATGCCGATGGGAATGGCTGCCCGCATGCGGAAGCGATCGACGAGGCCGGAGATGAGCAAGCCGACGATGGGGAGCGCCAGGAGCGTTGCCCAATAGCTGAAGCGCTCGAAGGTGAGGACATTGAAGGCACGCCCGAGGAGCCAATAGCCGATGGGAGTGGTACCGCCCAGCCCGATCATGAACGTGAGCCAAAAGCTGAGCATGAGCGGACGCAGGCGGACGATCTGCGAGCCGCGAATAATGATGAACGGCAGCGCGAGAATCATGGCTCCATAGGGAACGAGGAAATAGGTGACACCCCAGATGGGTGTGAGGATGTAGCTGGCCCGGCTGGGATGGGGAATCGGGGTTTGGGTGATGGGGTAATGGAACAGGCCGATCCAGAAGGGAAGGATGACGAGAGTGACGCAGATGACGATGGAGATGGTCATGCCGATGGCTCGCAGAATGAGCGAGCCACCTGTTTCCTTCTCCTGCGGAGTGCGGTCGATGATAGCGAGAGCGAGAAGGGGTATGGCGAAGAGGAATGAGCCGAAGATGAGGGTAGCGTGATGCGCGGCGGCGGCGGCCGAGAAGAGAGCCAGTGCTTTGACGAACGGACGCCATCCTCCATAGCGCAGGAATTCGTAGAGAAAGGGCAGGGCGAGAAGGTAGATTGGGGCTGCGGTTGTAGTGGCAAGCTGCCCGGCGTTGTAGACGAGGAAGCTCTCCGAGGGAAGCAGTACAGCGGCGAGTGCGGCAATAGAGGCCGCGCGCGGGCTCACCCATATGGAGGCAAAGCGATACATGCCTACAACAAGGAGGAGAATGCCGGCGAACTGTACCGCCATGTACGCCCAGTTGAGGCCGATGATCCACGACAGGATTGCAACCCACTGCTGCGAGAGCGGGGGATAGGTGGTCTGCGAAAAGCCGCCGAACCACTTCAGATTCCAGGGGTTAAACCAGTGATGGACGTAATGCGAGGCGAAAAAGATGTGGAAATTCGTGTCATAGGACTTGAGAGGCAATTCCGCGACGAGCAGCGGAAGGTGGACAATGACTGCGGCCATCAGAAGGAAAGCCATCGGGATGGGGCGCGATGCAGCAGCAGGGTTCCGGGTGTTTTGCAAGATGTCCTCTCGAATCAGCTTGGATTCGAGATTGGGAGGGTCAGTTGCCTCTGCAAGGAGCTGTGACGCGGGGCCGTAGTCACCCAAATATGTGGTTGGGAGGGCAGCCAACGCGACCGGCGATCCGCGAATCCAACGGCCTTAGTTAAGCACGTGTACGTTGGTGGCCCGTTTGATCGCAAGAGACAACTTTCTCACAATTGCATGTACGATCGCGCTCCTCGTGTCCGGGAATGCCGGGCGCGCGCAAACCTACACGATCGGATCTCATGCTCAGGTAACGCACGAATCCAAAACCGGACAGAAGGGGACGTCGCGGCAACTGGGCTGGGGGTCGAACATCCGGAACGCGAGGCTGGCGCGCGCCGCGGAAATGGCGCTGAGGCGCGGAGATCACGCGGAGGCGCTGAGCTATGCACAGAGGGCGGCAGAGGCCGATCCGAGCGATCCACAATTTTGGTTTCTGCTCGGTTATGCGGCACGGCTGGACGAGCAATACCAGCAATCGGCAGACGCGTATTTGCGCGGCCTTCGGCTGGACCCTGGATCGCTGAACGGCAAGTCGGGCCTGGCACAGACGTACAGCCAGATGGGAAGGACGGCGGAAGCGGAGCGGCTACTGAAAGAAGTCCTGAAACAAAGCCCGTCGCAGGAGGACGATCTGCTGGCGCTCGGCAATCTGTATTTGCAGGGAGGCGATCGGAAGAATGCGCTGAAGTGGCTGACGCAGGCTGAGCGGGTGCGTCCGAACGCACGAGCCGAATTGCTGCTGGCGATCATCTACGAGCGCGGAAAGCGAATGGGGAAGGCGAGCTACTATCTTCATCTGGCCGAACGCCGCGCTCCGAACGATCCGGATGTGGAGCGCTCGCTGGCTGGGTACTATCGCGAAACCGGAAGCTACGGGAAGGCGATTGATGAGCTGAAGTCCATCCACAATCCGACGCCGAACGTAGTGGCCGAGCTTGCTTATACGTATGAGCTGGATGGTCAACCGAAGGAAGCGGCCGCCCTCTACTCTCGGGCGGCGAACGCGCAGCCGCACAATCTGCAGTTTCAGCTTTCTGCCGCTCAGGCGGAGACTGCCCTGCACTCCTATGGGACCGCGCGGCAGTATCTTACGCGGGCGGCCAGGATCAGCCCAAACTATTACCGGCTGCATGCGATCCGCGCGGAGATTGCGCAGGCACGAGAGCAGGAGCAGAAAGCGGCGAAGGAATATGGCGAGGCGATCGCGGCGCTGCCTGCATCGCCGGCGGAAGGACCGCTGTATGGGATTCAGCTGCACATGGACCTGGAGTCGGTCTACGAAAAACTCAACGAACCGAAGCGGTCCAGGCACCAGTTGAGTATCGCGCAGGCACAAATCGGGGCTTTGCATGAACACGGGCCGGATCGGGCGGCATTTTTGCGACTTCGGGCACAGATCGAAATCGATGGCGGGGAGAAGCAAAGCGCGCTGAAGGACGTGCGGGCGTCTCTGGCGCTGAAACCGAACGATGCGAACAGCCTTCTGCTGAATGGAGACGTG
>JAJZNH010000524.1 GCA_021811745.1 Acidobacteriota bacterium | reverse complement strand
ATCTGCGCATCGAATGGGACTTCGATTATGACCCCAAGGCGGGACAGTTCAATGCGGACAATCTCTATGCCGGTTATAGCTTTGGCCGCACCACCGTGGGCGTTGTCCGTGCCATGCTGAACGCGCCTGAGGAGCCCGTACGCCCCGACAGCCCCACCCTCTCAACCCTCAAGAGCCAGTTGCTGCAACCCTTCCTGGAGATTGGCAAACCGAACGGCAAGGGCCTGAACGTGGCTTTCAATGGCAGTTACGATTTCGTGCAGAGCATATTGCAGTACGCAGGAGTGCAAACGGTATACAACTGGGACTGCTGCGGCCTGGCGCTTGGCTACCGGCGCTTCGAACTGGGAACGGTGGGTGCGGTGAACCCCAATTATCACGAGTTCCTCTACAGCTTTACGCTTGCCAACTTCGGCAATGTGGGCGACATCCGGCGCTGGAACTCGATCTTCCATGACCCCAGACAACCGCCGGTATATTAGCATCTGGTTTCCTTTCGGGGCGTGCAACGTCAACCCAAGAAGAGGAAGAACGCATCCCCGGCGGGCTCCAGTGATTGCACAGCGGGCTTTGGCCAGCACCGGCTCTGCTCACAGACTTTTCCGGTCAATTTTCCGGTCAAGGAGAAATGATTTGCGGGAGATGACTTGCCGCGGCGGATACGATGCCCGGAAAGCGCAAGAAAATTTTGGAATCATGCGGATGACAGCCCCGGTGGAGTATCCTTTCCTGAGAGGAATTCACCTTGACACGCACACGTTTCCTGGCTAGCCTGCTTGTGCTTTGCCTAGCTGCGGGTTGTAAAGCCCAGCCCTCCTCGCATGCGCCCCTTGACTCCGCAATTAGCCGGAGAGTCGAGGTTATGATCCGGACCCAATACAGTCTGCCGCCCGACTTCAATGTAACCGCCGGCACGCCGACGCCTAGCAAATATCCCGGTTACAACACCCTGCCAGTTACCATCTCGCACGGGACAACTTCGCAGGTGGTGCATTTTCTGATCTCCACCGACGACAAGACGCTGGCGCGCTTCGAAACCTTTGATTTGGCAAAGGATCCGGCGTTTTCGATCGACATTGCGGGCCGGCCCATCCGGGGCAATCCGAACGCCAAGGTCACTGTAATCAATTTTGACGACCTGGAATGCCCTTTCTGTGCGCGCATGCATCAGGAATTGTTTCCGGAAACCCTGGAGCACTACAAAGGCCTGGTGCGTTATATCTACAAGGATTTTCCGCTGACCGAGATTCACCCCTGGGCTCTGCATGCCGCAGTGAATGCCGACTGCCTGGCCGCCCAGAACGACAACGCTTATTGGAACTACGTAGACTATCTCCACACTCACGGCGAGGAGATCACCGGCCCGAACCGCGACCTGACCAAGAGCTTTGCCGCGCTGGACCGCATAGCCCGCCAGGAAGGCTCGACGGACAAACTCGATGAGGCCAAGCTCAACGAGTGTATTGCGAAGCAGGACACCAGCAAGGTGATGGCCTCCTCAAAAGAAGCCGAGGACTTGGGAGTGCAAGGAGCTCCAGCTCTCTTTGTCAATGGCGAGCGCATCGATGGCGCCGTTCCCAAGGACCAGCTTTGGATGGTGATTGACCGCGCCCTGCGCGCGGAAGGCGAGACGCCCCCGCCCGATAATACGCCGGCGGCAGCGCCGTCAACCGGCGGAAACGGGCAATAATCGCCATGGCTATCGCCGCTAAGGCCCCCCGATATATCCTGAAATGCCGGGGCTTCGCGGCCACGGAGGAGATACAAGGTTGCAAGTAAATTTGATTTCGCGGGTTCGCTTTTCTGTTGCCATTTGCACTCTCGCCAGCGGATTCCTGCTGGCTGGGTTAGCAGGATGCCATAGGACTCCTGGTCCGGACGTTGTCGCCACAGTGAATGGCAAACCCATCTACCGCGCCGATCTGGAAAAGTACTACGAGGCCAACCTCGGAGATGCGCCTCAGAAACTCACCCCGGATGAGGCAAACATACGGCGCCTGGCCATTCTGCATCAGATGATCGAAGACGAAATTCTGCAGCAGCGCGCCGCGAAGCTGAATCTTGCCGCCACGGATGAGGACGTAAACGCCAAGCTGACCGAGATCAAGGCCCCCTACACGCAGGAGGAGTTCGAGAAGCAGCTCAAGCAGCGCAATATGACCCTCGACGACCTGAAGCGCGACCTGCGCCGGTCGCTCACCACCACCAAGCTTCTCAATGCCGAGATCGAGTCGAAGATCAACATCACCGATGCCGAAATCAGGGCTTACTACGAGGCGCATAAGGCGGAGTTCGATCTGATCGAACCACAGTATCATCTGGCGCGGATTATCGTGACCACCACGCCAGCCTCGCAGACCGGAAATCTGCAAAATAACAAGGCCGCCAGCGCGGCAGATGCGAAAAAGAAGATCCAGATCCTCTATAACCGCTTGCAGAGCGGCGAAGACTTCAGCACCCTGGCCATGAACTTTTCAGAGGATCCCAACACCGCCTCGAATGGAGGCGATATGGGCTTTATCTCAGAATCTGCGCTCAAGAGCGATCCGGATGTCTATAACGCCATCAGCAAGTTGAAGCCCGGGGAGATTACCGGCATCCTGCCTACATATCGCGGCAACGGGCCGGGACGCCAGATCATCGGCTATGCAATCTACAAGCTGATTGTGCGCGAGCCGGCCGGGCAGCGCCAGTTGAGCGATCCGAATGTGCAGCAGGTCATTCATCAAACCCTGCACGAAAGCAAAAAGCAATTGCTCCAGAACGCATACCTTGAGAAGCTCCACGACGAGGCCAAAGTACACAACTACTTCGCCGATGAAATTCTGAAGCAGGCTTCGAAATAGCACTGCCCGTGCCGGACCAGTATCCGCTCAGAACTTTGCTTCGGTTCTTGTTCCCGAATAGTGAATCACCCTATCGGGAGCGGCTGTTACATCTCCACCAACCCCGTGTCCCGGGGCAACGATCACGACATCGAAGGTATGGTCCGCTGCCATGCCGGGGTAGCTGCCCAGGCGCGCGCCGATGATCAGCGCCCGCGCGGCATCATCCCAGTGGATGGGGATCATGGCATGAGCGCCTTTCTGGTAGCCATATCCGTCGCCCTGATCTTCATAGATCGAAAAGTCGCCGTCAGATCCTGGATAGACGCGCAGCTCGATGGGATCGGCCGCTTGTCCGGCGTATTCGACGACCGGCCCCATCGGCAGGATCGAGCCGGCGCGCACATCGAGGGGGATCCTGTTCAGGGGAGCGGGAGCATGGATTTCGACTCCGCCTTCTGAGCGTTTTCCTGTCCAGAAGTCGTACCACGCCGTTCCGGCGGGCAGGTAGACCGCGCGCTCCGTGGCATGTTCCTTGAGCACCGGACTCACCAGCATCGCCGGGCCGAAGAGAAACTCATTGCCGATATTCCAAGTGGCGGGATCCTGCCGGAAATCCATCACGAGCGGCCGCTGGATGGTGTAGTCCTCGCTGGTCACTTTCCAGGCCAGAGAGTAGATATACGGCAATAGCCGGTAGCGCAGGCGGTCAATCGCCAGCAGTGCCGGGTAGACCCGGTCATACGTCCACAGCTCGTTGTGATCGCGATGGCCGTGGGTGCGGAAGATCGGGCAGAAGGCGCCGTACTCGAACCAGCGCGCATACAGTTCCTGATATGCCGGCTGATTAGCCGCGCCGTTGTAGGGCTCGTGGTAGCCACCGATGTCGGTGGTCCAGTAGGGATAACCCGAGAGCGCGAAATTCAGGCCTGCCTCAACCTGGTGTTGGAGAGCCCACCACGTGCTGTATACGTCCCCCGACCACACCGTGGCGCCATTTCGCTGCTGGCCGGCGAAGGCCGAGCGCGTCAGGATAAAAACACGCTTTTGCGAGCCCGTCTCCTTCCAGTGCTGCTGAACGCCCGCAGTGTGTTCCAGTGGAAAGATATTGGTGTACTCCAGGCCGCTGCCGATGTGCAGTTGCTTGTAGCGCAGGATGGCATCGCCGGAATGCGGCCAATACTCCTCGGGTTCCGAGCTATCAAGCCAGAAGGCATCCCACCCCTGCGCGAAGAGCTTGCCCACCAGCCGGTTCCAAAAAAAATCGCGCGCTGCGGGATTGGTTGGGTCGTAAACATGCGTGCCGGGAACCTGAAAGCCATCCTGCTGCATCACCTTGAAATTTTCCGCGGTGGAATCCATCATGGCCCACACGGAGATCATGGCGTGGACGTGTTCATCGTGCAGAGTCTTTAATTCGGCGGGCACATCGGTATAACCGGAATTGAAGACGGGATCACCTTTGCCGCCCGGCTTCCACCAGTACCAGTCCTGCACAATGGCATCCATCGGGATGTGGCGGGTGCGATATCCGTTAGCGATAGCCAGAATCTCAGCCTGCGTCTTGTAGCGGTCCTTGGACTGGAAAAAGCCATAGGCCCACTCCGGGAAGAGAGGAACGTGGCCGGTCATCGTCCGGTATTCATGAATAATCCGATCCATAGCCGGACCGTAGAGCACGTAATAATCCACCTGGCCTGCCGCCATCGACTCAAAGTTGAGGTCGAGCGGGAAACGGTTATCCACGTAGCTGAAGGAGGCGCTGTTCCAGAAGATTGCATAGCCTTTGCTGGAGACG
>JAJZNH010000410.1 GCA_021811745.1 Acidobacteriota bacterium | reverse complement strand
TCGACCATCACAACGAAAATCCCAAGCCCTTCATCTGGACTGCCAAGGCCAGCGACATCCTGGAAAAGGTCACCCGCGCCCGCGCCGCTCTGCATAAAAGATGAAATTAACGGCGGACTACACTAGAAGCTAGCAGCTAGCAGCTGGAAGCTGCCTTACAATCGTCCCATGACCTTTCCTCAAATGCGCATGCGCCGCCTGCGTCGCGGCGAGCCGATGCGCGCCCTGGTGCGCGAGACCACGCTCGATCCCGGCGACTTCATCTATCCGCTTTTCATCTGCCCCGGAAAGGGCGTGCGAAACCCGGTCGCCTCCATGCCCGGCGTCTTCAATCTCTCCGTGGACGAAGCCGTCCGCGAGGCCGAGGAGGCCGCGCAACTCGGCATCTCCGGTCTGCTCCTCTTCGGCCTGCCGGAGTCGAAGGATGAGCTGGGCACCGGCGCGTGGGAGGAAGATGGCATCGTCCAGCAGGCGCTGCGCGCGCTCAAGCAGTCCCCGGCCGCCAAGAAGCTCGTTCTCATCGCCGACGTCTGCCTCTGCGAGTACACCAGCCACGGCCACTGCGGCGTCGTGGTCAAGTCCGGTGACACCCCCGATGCGAGCTTCGACGTGGACAACGATCCCACCCTTGAGCTGCTCGCCCGCACCGCCGTCAGCCAGGCCCGCGCCGGAGCCGACGTCGTCGCTCCCAGCGACATGATGGACGGCCGCGTCGCCGCCATCCGCCGTGCCCTCGACGCCGCCGGCTGCGCGCAGACTCCCATCCTCAGCTACGCCTCCAAATTCGCATCCTCTTTCTACGGCCCCTTCCGCGACGCCGCCGACTCCGCCCCCCAGTTCGGCGACCGCAGAACCTATCAGATGGATGGCGCCAATCTGCGCGAGGCCCTGCGCGAGATCGACTTGGACATCGAGGAAGGCGCGGACATGATCCTCATGAAGCCCGCCATGCCCTACCTCGACGTCATCCACGCCGCCCGCCGCCGCACCGGCGTCCCCATCGGCGCCTACCAGGTCTCCGGCGAGTATTCCATGCTCCAAGCCGCCTTCGCCAAGGGCTGGCTGGACCCCCAGCGCGCCATGCTCGAATCCCTAGTCAGCATCCGCCGCGCCGGCGCCGACTTCATCGTCACCTACTTCGCCAAGGAAGCGGCCAAGCTGCTCCAATAACTCGGGCGACCATAGCGTCCTGCGTGACAGGGCAATCGTACGAATGTCTTCGAAGGACCGATCCGGCTCCTTCTCAGGAATCTCCGCGGCTCGCAGCAGGGCGGCGAATGCAACGGCAACAGAGGCAGATTCAATGAATTACGCCACGGAGTCCGTCCATCTCGGCCCGCAGAGAAGCCGCCATGCACATTTGTGCAACTCGTTCAAAATGAAAGATTTGCAGAAACTCCATCGCGCCGCAACGAACCTCCGATTCAGCTTGCAAGTCTCTCGAAATCAGCAAGTTCCGGTCCACTTCATGGTCTTTCATGGAAAAATGCGTTTTTCCCGACTGTAAAACTGTAAGTCCTCCTAACCAACGGCAAAATATAGGGTTAGAGGACCCATCCAGCACAGTTTTCCAGTTTCACAGAAACTGTAAAACTGCAACCATCTCCACAGCTAAAAGAATAATAAAGGCTTACCTCCGCCCGCCCGTACCCCTCTTAGTTCCTGTGAAACTGGAACGCCCCTCCCCAACTGCGCCGTTGCCCCAAAATCCGCTATAGTGGCGCAAGAGCAATCCATCAGGTCACGGGAAGGACGCGCGCCATGGCATCCACATACTGGATCGGCCCCCTCATTCTGGTTGTTTTTTGCGCCGCCTATGCCCTCGTCTTTGCCGAAGAACAGCTGGGCCTCCGCAAATCCAAGCCTGTCATGATTGCCGCCGGGCTCATCTGGATTCTCGTTGCCATTGCATTCGACCGCGAAGGCCGCGCGCCCGAAGTCAGCGTTAGGCTGCGCCATGTGCTGCTCGAATACGCCGAGCTATTCCTCTTCCTTTTGTCGGCCATGAGCTTTGTGAACGCGCTGGTCGAGCGGAACGTCTTTGAGGTCCTGCGCGCGCGGTTGACCTCCATGCGCCTTTCCGCCCGCGGCATCTTCTGGATCGTGGGTGCCATCGCGTTCTTCCTCTCTCCCATCGCAGATAACCTCACCACCGCCCTGGTCATGGGCACCGTCGCTATCGCGGCTCTTGGCCACGACAAAAAAGCCACCATCGGATCGCTCGTCAGCGTCGTCGTCGCCGCCAATGCCGGAGGCGCGTTTTCGCCTTTCGGCGACATTACCACCCTGATGATCTGGCAGACGGGCGTGGTCCAGTTCAGCCAGTTCTTCGCGCTCTTCCTCCCATCCTTGTTGAGCTGGCTTGTCCCCGCCACGATCATTTCCTTCACCATCCCCAAGAAGAAGACGGACGCTCCCCGGTTCTCGGTACGGGTGCGCACGGGCGGCTATCCGATCGCCGTGCTCTTCCTGGCCACCATCGCCGGCACGGTGATGCTCCGCCACGCCTTGAATCTGCCGCCGTTCCTCGGCATGATGATGGGGTTGGGCGGGTTGAACGTCTACTCTTACTTCCTCCATCGGGCTGAAGATCGCATCCTCGCCAGTTCACAGCACAATTCGACACTTTCGCCGCAATCCGGCGAGGACGGTAAGTCGAGAAGACCATTCTCCATCTTCAACATCCTCGAAAAAGTGGAGTGGGACACCCTGCTGTTCTTCTACGGAATCATGCTCGCCATCGGCGGCATCGGAGCCATCGGCTATCTCGCCGGGCTATCCAAGTTTCTCTATGGCGGGCTGGGGGCTACTTACGCGAATGTCATCGTTGGACTCGTTTCGTCGATCGTCGATAACATCCCGCTTACCTACGCGGTGATCACCATGCATCCCGCCATGGGCGTGGAGCAGTGGCTGTTGCTCACGCTCACGGCCGGGATCGGCGGTTCGTTGTTATCGATTGGCTCGGCCGCCGGCGTGGCGCTGATGGGCGTTGGCAAGGATACTTACACCTTTCTCTCACATTTGAAATGGAGCTGGGCAATCCTGCTCGGCTTTATCGCCAGCATTGCGGTCCACCTGCTCATGAACCAGAGCCTCTTCGCACACTGAGTATTCGCTCCCTTGAAACAGGCGTCTGAATCGGGATCGCGTTTTGCTCACCCGACCAAGACCAGGCCCCTCGCACGCCGGCAATCTCCATTCCGAGTCCCGGTACAGTCCGCCTTCTATCCCCCTGAGAACCGCGTCCGTGCACAATCTCCTTTGCGTTCAAACCACCGTGTGGTTTCCTAGGAGTGCCTTGTCTATGTTTAAAAAGCTCGAAGCCTACTTTGAATTCGACCGGCTGGGCACCAACTGGCGCACCGAGATTCTGGCCGGGGCCACCACCTTCTTGACCATGGCCTACATTGTCCTGGTCAATCCGGCCATCCTGGCCGCTGCCGGTCTGCCCTTGGCTGGGGTCACCGCCGCCACCTGCATCTCAGCGGCCTTCGCCTCCATTCTCATGGGCATCGTCGCCCGCTATCCCATTGCCCTGGCTCCCGGCATGGGCCTCAACGCCTACTTTGCTTACACCGTCTGCGTCAAGATGCACATCCCCTGGCAGACAGCGCTGGGAGCTGTCTTCATCTCCGGCGTTCTCTTCCTGGCTACCACCGCCGTGGGCCTCCGCCAGATGATCCTGCGTTCCATTCCCCATCAGCTCTACGCTGCCGTGGCTGGCGGCATCGGCCTGTTCATCGCCTTCATCGGCTTCCAGAATGCGGGCCTGGTGGTGGGCGACCCAAACACTTTCGTCAGTCTGGGCAACATCAAAAATCCCACCGCGGCGCTTGCTCTCCTCGGCCTCACCCTGATGGTTGCCCTTCAGGTCAAGAAGGTGCGCGGCTCCATTCTCATCGGAGTGCTCAGCATCACCGCGCTGGCATGGGCGCTGGGGCTGGCGCACTGGACTCGCTCCAGCATCGGCCTGCACGCCCTGGCCGCAACTGCCTTCAAGCTCAACATCCGCGGCGCCTTCGACAAAGGACTGATCGAGATCATCTTCGTCTTTTTCTTCGTCGATCTCTTCGACAACCTGGGCACGCTGATGGCCGTCGGCAAGCACGCCGGACTGATCGGGCCCGATCATGCCATTCCCCGCCTCAACCAGATCTTTTTCACCGACGCCACGGCCACCATCTTCGGCTCCCTCGCCGGAACCTCCACCGTGGTCAGCTACATCGAATCCACTGCCGGCGTTGAGGCCGGCGGGCGCTCCGGCGTCACCGCCATCGTTACCGGCCTGCTGTTCGTGGCCGCCATTGGCGCAGCTCCCTTTGTCGGCGTTGTACCCGCGGCTGCCACTGCGCCGGCCCTGATTCTGGTGGGCGCGCTCATGCTCACTTCCATCACTGAAATCGATTGGCGCGATCCGCTGGTCTCCGTGCCCGCCTTCCTGACCCTCGTCCTCATCCCCTTCACCTATTCCATCGCCAACGGCCTGGGCTTCGGCGTGATCGCATGGGCAGTTCTTCATCTGGCCACGGGCAAATGCCGCCGCCAGGATTGGCTGCTTTATCTCCTGGCCGCGCTGTTTCTGGCCCGTTTTATCTACATGGGAGCCGCCTAAAGGCGCTTCACTGATGG
>JAJZNH010000025.1 GCA_021811745.1 Acidobacteriota bacterium | reverse complement strand
GACAGATTGTTGCGCCAATCGATAAAGTAGTTTGCACCGGCTGCGTGGCGTGCGCCGTTGAACCGGAACGTGAACTCATCCAGGTAGTAGTCATGATGCTTATGGTTTACCGCATCGCTGATGCTCTCCCAGCAGCGTGCGTATTCCAGTCATGTGGTGTGCTATCCGTGGCACCGTGATTGCATTCTCACGATTTTCAGAAGGCATTTGGCCAAGTGTAAGCACCGCATGAATGGCCGTGGATACCGGCACGGCGGCTTTCTCATTCCCGTCGAAGGTAGGCTCGATGGAGTGATGGTGCGCCGGACCCTCGACCGGCGCGATTGGGAAGCGGCACAGATGCTCGTGCGGGAATGGGAAGCGTACGGCATAAAAGAGGTCGTGCTGCTCTGGGACGCCTATGAGTTGGTTTCGTCAACTTGACTTGGGCATCACTCATCACGTCCACATCCTGGAAATGAACGCCGACTCCTACCGCCTCAAGCAGAGCCGCTTCATCGCGACAAAGATGCTTCGCGAATCCGGCCAGGGGACCAGAGATGTCAGTTTGGCACCACAACGGCCAAGCCGCAGCATCCCGTTCTCGGACCATACGGCCGAACTCTCTTGCCGCGGAAGAAACGGCAGCGATCTCCGCCGATCGCCGGTACAGTTCTTCGAGCAACGGCTGAGCTTCGGCGGGTTCTTTCAACAACAGCCATGCGATTTGCCGCGGAGTCGTCCAGGGAAGAACAAGCGCAGGAGCGCGTTGCCCGCGGGAAGATCCTGGCGAGACATCGTGCTTAAGTCCGCTGCTCCTGCCAATAAGCTGCGTAATATGAAGGAGTTAACCAAGGGCGTTGGAAGATGTGGAAGAAAAAGTGCAAATTTCGACTTCTTTGCGGATTCGGCCTTGACCTCGACAGATCATCCTGGGGAATCTTTTGTGCTGATTTTTGGGAAGACGCCGGATGGTGGCGGGTATCGGAATCGAACCGATATGAGATTGCTCTCGGGGGTTTTTGAGACCCCTGCGTCTGCCAGTTCCGCCAACCCGCCAATATCTCTATTAGACCATACAACAGGCTGACCCGAAGGCCAGCCCTTTCCATTGCAGTGAACCTCATTTTCTACGCAAGGCTCGTTTCAACGCTGCTTCCAAGTCGGCCATCGGAACTGTGCCTTCCCAGTAGCCGCGGACTATGCCGGTGGCGTCGATCAGGACCAATGCTGGGATTCCGTGAACTTTATACAGGTCGGAAACTCCGTACTCCGTATCGGAGAGACTGGGAAATTGCTGTTGATGCTGCGCGAGCCATTTCTTATCGCGGTCGGGCTGGTCAAAGGACACACCCCACACGATCAGGTCATCCTTATATTCCTCGGCAAACTTCTGGATGTTCGGCATCTCGCGAAGCAAGGACCGCAGGCAGTCGACCCCTATCGCGATTACATGGAGCAGGCGGCATCGCTTGAGTGGTTTGTCGGCGCGTATTGGTTCGCGTGGCGTGACGAGACAGTGCTTGGCCGCATGGATGGCGAGAATTACAACATTGGATTTGTCGATGTAACCGACCGGCCTTATGCGGAGTTGGTGGAAGCGGCGCAGGCAACCCACAAGCGGCTCAAGGATGTGCACTCCGGCAAACTTCTGCCGCTTACGCAACATCCTCTGGTGCCGGATGCGGGCGCGCCATCCTCGCCGCGGCCCATTTGACCAGCCTCGCCGCACTCACACTGCGGCAAAACCCGCGCGAGTTGCGGCCTGCTTCTTAAAGGTCATCAGCTCCGCGGCCTTCTGTGCGATATGCTCGGCACTTACTTCGAATTCCTTCACCAGTTCCCACGGTGCGCCTGAGTCGCCGAAACGGTCTTTGACGCCGATGGCGGCTGTAATGACGGGCAGTCCGTAGAGTTCGCGGCTTTCGGTGAGAAGTGAGCTGACCCGCCAGGCCAGCGCGCCGATCTGGTGCTCTTCTGCCGTAACAACTACGCCGGTTTCCCGCGCGGCGCGCACGACAGCTTCCGAGTCGATCGGCTTGAGCG
Organism: Acidobacteriota bacterium; assembly: GCA_021811745.1. Next base: position 2,610 of record JAJZNH010000025.1, on the reverse strand, counting down.
TATGCAGGTTCAGAATGCGCGTCTCGTACCCGTACTCGCGCTTCAGAATGCAGGCCGCGCGCATCGCCTCCGGAACCATAGGCCCGCAGGCAATGATGCTCAGATCCTCCGACTCGTCGCGGTAATCCGCCGCCAGCCGCGTCTCGAAGGCTTCGGCAAAGCTGGCTGCTTCGGCGCGTAAGCGGATGGCGTTCGCCCGTCCGAAGACAAAAGGCGTTGCCTCGTTCGTCACCACCGGCGTAGCCTCGCGCGCAAACCGGATGTATTTAGGTCCCGTGTGTTCCAGAAGCAGATAGCGCGTTGCCTTGCGCGTTTCCACCGCGTCGCAGGGAATCACCACCGACATGTTGGGCAAACCCTGCATGGCAAACAGATCCTCAAGCGCCTGGTGCGTGGCGCCGTCCGGCCCGACTGAGACGCCAGCATGCGCCCCGGCAACCAGCACGTTCAGGTTGCCGTAGCAAACAGAAACGCGAAGCTGATCCAGATTGCGCGCCGCGGAAAATGTGGCGTACGATCCCAGCACCGGCAGCTTGCCCTCGCGCGCCAGACCCGCGGCGGCTGCCGTAGCCGACTGCTCCGCGATGCCCATGCTGATCCAGCGCCGTGCCCGCTCCGGATTGGCCGTGTAAAAGTCGCTGATGGTAATTGACCCCGAAATGTCGAGTCCCAGGCAGACCACGCGCTCATCGCCGCCGTTTTCCTTGAGCGCCTGTCCGAAGCCTTTGCGCGTCGGCTCCATCTTCACCTTCATGGCGTCGCCGGCATTCCACCAGAAATCGCGCGAGAACCGGGGCATCTTCTGCGCAAGCTGCCGGTCCACTTCGGCCTGATAGCGCCTGGCCTTTTCCAGTAGCTTCTCTGCGGGGATGCGCTCGCTCAGGCCAAGTTCCGCGAGCGCCCTGGTCAGTTCTTCGCGGTTGGGGGCCTTGCCGTGCCAGCCGGCCTGGTTCTCCATAAAGCTCACGCCTTTGCCTTTTACGGTGTTGGCCAGAATGACCACCGGCTTGCCCACCGCTGTTCTGGCCTGCTGCAGCGCTGCCACCACCTGCTTCATGTCGTGGCCGTCGATGCGCAGTGTCTGCCAGCCGAAGCTCGCGTACTTTGCCTCCAGCGGTTCCACCTGCATCACGTCCTTTACATGTCCATCGATCTGCAAGCCGTTGCAGTCGATGATGGCGATGAGATTGTCCAAATGGAAGTGGCCGGCCTCCATCGCGGCCTCCCACACCTGGCCCTCCTGCTGCTCGCCGTCCCCCATCAGGCAAAAGATTTTGTGCCGCTTGCCGTCAAGCCGCGCCGCTTGCGCCATCCCCACGGCGATGCTCAGGCCCTGCCCAAGCGATCCCGTCGAGACTTCCACCCCCGGCAGCTTGAGCCAGTGCGGATGCCCCTGAAATGGCGAGCCAAGTTTGCGCAGTGTGACGACTTCGTCCGGTGGGCAGAATCCCGCAAATGCCAACCCAAGATAAAGAGCCGGAGCCTTGTGTCCTGCCGACCAGACAATGCGGTCGCGGTCGGCCCAGACTGGATTCTTAGGATCGTGGTTGGCTGCGTCCAGATAAAGTGCGGCGGTGATGTCCATGATGGAGAGCGTGCCGCCCGCGTGGCCTGAGCCTGCCGCGCACAACGCCACCAGATCATAGCCTCGCATCAGGTTGGCAGCGTCTTCAAGCTCCTCAATCGCATATTCCCGGATCACGTGCCCGGTTGCCGAATCTTTCAGTGACATGACGTTCCCTTTCGTAGGGCCCAGGACGGCTCATAAATTCTGCTTTGCCCACGCATCGATCCGCTGCAGCGCTTCCGTCAGATTCTCCATTGAATTGGCGACGCTGAAGCGCAGGTAGCCCTCGCCGAAGCGGCCAAAGGCCGTGCCCGAGAGCGCCGCGACCCCAGCCTGATCGAGCAGCGCATCGGCCAACGGCTTCGACTTCCATCCGGTCGCCGCGATATTCGCGAAGACGTAGAACGCGCCTTTCGGCATGCGGCCGTGAAAGCCTTTAATCCGGTTCAAGCCGGTAACAAACGCCTTGCAGCGCTGCTCGAACTCGTCACGCATCCGTTCCACCGGCGCCTGATCGCCGCGCAGCGCCTCGATCGCGGCCCGCTGCGTAAAGCTGGCCGTGCACGAGTTCGAATTGGTCATCAGTCGCGTAACGTACGTTGCCAGGTCCGCCCGCATCACGCCGTAGCCGATGCGCCAGCCGGTCATGGCATAAGTCTTCGAAAAGCCATCCAGCAGAATCGTGCGCTCCTTCATGCCGGGCACGCTGATGATTGAAAACGGCTCGCCCTCAAACTGCAGTCGGCTGTAGATCTCGTCCGAGAGCACCAGGATGTTCCGCTCGCCAATCGCCTGGGCCACCTGCTCGATCTCGCCGCAACTCAGCACGCCGCCCGTTGGATTCTGCGGAGAGTTCAGAATGATCAGCTTGGTCCTGTCCGTAATGAGCCGCGCCAGCTCGTCCACATCCATCGCGAAATCGCGTTCCTCGCGCAGCGGGACGGGCACGGCCTTGCCGCCGGCATATTCGATCATCGACTCGTATATCGGAAAACCGGGATTGGGATAGAGAACCTCGTCGCCGTATTCGATCATCGCCAGGA
>JAJZNH010000721.1 GCA_021811745.1 Acidobacteriota bacterium | reverse complement strand
CTGTGCAGCATCATCATGCGCACATCGCCGCCTGTATGGCTGAGCACAGCCTCGCAGGGCCGGTCATTGGGCTCTCACTTGACGGCACGGGCTATGGAACCGACGGTCGCATCTGGGGAGGGGAAGTGCTGCTCTGCCGCCTGGACGAGTTCGAGCGTTTTGCGCATCTCGATTACGTGCCCATGCCCGGCGGGGAAGCCGCTATCCGCGAGCCCTGGCGCATGGCTCTGGGGCATCTGCACGCGGCGGGTCTGGAAGTGGAGTCGCCTGAGGTGCTCGCGCTTCTGGGGGCCGGAGCGCAGGAAACGCGCATTCTGAGGCAGATGATTGCGCGTGGTGTGAACACGCCACTCACCACAAGTTGCGGGCGGCTTTTCGATGCTGTGGCTGCCGTGGTGCTCGGCCGGCGGACGGTAGATTACGAAGCGCAGGCGGCGATCGAACTCGAAGGCTCGGCCGTGGACGAGCCTTACGACGCAGGGATTCTGCACGCTTACGCGCTGGACCTGAGACCCGGCGACTGGACGCGCCGCGAGCCCGCGATCCTGCACGCCGGCCCGCTGTGGCGGGCGCTGCTGGAGGATCTGCGAAGCGGTCGAGCAAGCCGCGCCCAGATTGCGGCCCGTTTTCATGCCGGAGTGGCCGCAGGATTTGCAGGAGCAGCATTGCCGGCACGCGAAGCTACCGGCATTCGCCAGGTGGCGATGAGCGGGGGGTGCCTGCACAATGGCCGGCTCACGCGCTTGTTGCGGGAACAATTGGAGCGGGAAGGATTCGCGGTTTTTCGCCAGGTGCGGGTGAGTCCCGGGGATGGCGGGCTGAGTTATGGGCAGGCGGTAGTGGGGGCAGCACGACTGGCGCAAGCCGCCCGAGGAGAGGAAAGGAGGGTCGGGGGTGCAGTCTAGGAGGCTTTTCTCTGCGCCGAATGAGCGCGCAGATAGCGTCTGCGCAGTGTGTTGACCGACGCCAGGGCACGTGCGAGCTTCTGTTGGGTCATGTATTCGATTTGCGCCAGTAGCTCCAGGTCTTGGGGCCGGTCCAGGACGCTGCGAGTAATTTCGAGGAGTTGCTGCCAGTCGTGCCAGTCGCCGATCTCGTCCTTCACTTTGCCGAGCGCGCCGATGAACGCGGCGTCGGATCCGGTGGAGGCCTGGAGCACGTAGCGCAGCGCCTTGACCTTAAGCCGGAAAGGATGCAGGTTTTGCCCATTGCATTGGGGCCAGTGTGTGATCTCGGCGAGGAGGTCTTCGTCGGTGGATCCTGAACCGGTTGCAGAGTCGAGCGTACGTTCCCCCTCGCGCTGCGCCGGTTTTTTGCCCGCAGCAATGGACTCAACCAGCCGTGCATAGCTCTTGAGCTCGCGGCGCGCCATTCTTCGCCAGCGGTTGACGGCATCTGCCAGATCGCTGACGCCGGCGCTGCGCGCGCTGCTCAGGTGCTCCACGAGCCGGATCAGCGAATCGCTGCTGCCGTTCTTCTCCAGGTGGAGGAGGTTGCTTGTGAGCACGTCCATGTCGCGGACCCCTCCGGCCGCTTTGCGCACCGGTTTGATCGCCTTGAGCAGACGCTTGGTCTCTTTGCCGCCAGCGGGCTCCAGCGCACTCGCCACGGCTTCAATTCGCCGGGCCCGGGTGCGCAGCTTGTGCACGTCTTCGGGCGCGGGATTCTCGGGCAGGCTCTTGAGGAGCTTGCGTAGCTTTCGCAACGGCTTTTCAACTTGATTGAAGTCCATAGCCGTCCATAGGTAAACGGGCGTGTTCCGGTGCGGTCGGCAAGTGGGTTGGCGTACCACCTCCGGGTCGGTGCTGCCTGCCGGCTCTGTGTTTTTCCGCATCGCTACACTGCCGTTCCTTACCGTAAAGTATATAGGTGAACGGAGTTCTAGTAATTGACAAGCCCGCTGGCATGACCAGCCACGATGTGGTGGATCGGCTGCGGCGCATCAGCGGAGAGCGTTCTATCGGTCATCTTGGCACGCTTGATCCCATGGCGACGGGTGTGTTGCCGCTGTTGCTGGGGAAGTTTACGCGCCTGGCGCAGTACTTTTCGACCGCGGAAAAGTGCTATACGGGGTCAATTCGCTTTGGTTTCGCTACGGACACTTATGATGCGGAAGGCGATCCTGCCGGGACCGACCGCTGGCCGGAGTTCGCCGGGTCCCTGAACCTCGATGCTGTGCGGTCCCTTTCGAACCAATACCGCGGCGAGATCGAGCAGATACCGCCGCCGTTTTCCGCAAAGAAGATAGCGGGTACGCCCGCATACAAATTGGCTCGCGCCGGAAAGCCGGTGGAGCTGAAACCGGCCAGGATCAGGATTTCGAACTTCGAGATTACGGCCATGGATGGGCCCGAAGCGCAGTTCAGCATGAGCATCAGCGCCGGGGGGTACGTGCGCTCGGTTGCGCACGAAATCGGCCAGAAGCAGGGCTGCGGCGCTCATCTGAATCGGCTGCGGCGCACGCGCGCCGGCGCTTTCACGCTGGAACAAGCGCACACAATCGAGGCACTGCAGCCGCTGGCTGGAAACCTGGAAGCGCTGGAGGATCTGTGCATTCATCCGCGCACGCTGCTGCCGGAGATGCCTTCCGTGACGGCGGGCCTGGAGACCATCGGACGGTTTCGTAACGGGGCCCAGGCCAACCTGCCGGAGTTCTCCGATGCGCCGCTGGTGAAGGTCTTTGCCGATCAGCGGGAACTGGCCGGGATTGCGCGGCGGGTGGCCGGGACGCTGTTTCAGCCGCTTATGGTGATCGCTTGAGGACCGGGTTTGCAGAGGCAGCCGCGAGCCGCTGCGATAGGCTGGGCAATGGCAGGACACGATGCGCAGAAATCTCGCCGGGGGGAAAATGGAAAGATTGATGAAGGGGTACAAGCGCTTTCTTGCCGAGGTTTTTCCCCAGAGGCGGGGCCAGTTCCATCTGCTGGCGGATTCGCAGGCGCCGGAGTGGCTGTTCATCACCTGCGCGGACTCGCGCATTGTGCCCGACCTGATCCTGGGGACTGGGCCGGGCGATCTGTTCATCAGCCGCAGCATTGGCAACGTGGTGCCGGTGAGCAAGGCGGATACCGACGGCATAACGGCAACAATTGAATACGCAGTGGAAGTGTTGAAAGTGCCGCACATCATCTTGTGCGGGCACTCGGACTGCGGAGCATTGAAGGCGGCCGTCAACAGCCAGACACTGGATTCTCTGCCCAAGTCGAAGCGCTGGCTACACCACGTGGAGGCGGCGTTTCAGCACAAGCAGCCGCTGAATCCCGCCGATGGCGAAGGGGCGGAACTGGCCTCGCTGATTCGCGGCAACGTGGTGGCGCAACTTGCTAATTTGAAGGCGCAGCCCGCGGTGATCTCGGCGATGGCGCATGGCACGCTATCCGTGCACGGCTGGTACTACGACATCCTGAGCGGGCGGATCGAGCGCTACGACGAAAAGTCGCGGCGGTTTGTCCCGCTGCTGGTGGATTAGGCAGCGGTATTCGTTGAGCGGCGGCAGGGTCCGGCGGTTGCCACTGCGATTCTCCTTCGCCGCCGGCAAGAGAGGGAAATCGCGAAAACCTCTCGCCCCTGCCCACGACCGGCACACGGCCTCCGGGAATGGCGTCGTGTGCCCGTCCCCTTTTGGAAGGGCGTGGCGCGTCCGTCGGTTGCCTGCCGTGCGCCGAAGCATTGGATGGGGCGCTCAAATCCAGACGCAGTGGCTACCGCACCTTGCCTGCCGCATTCTCCAGAACCACGTGGGAGAGCACCGCTGTGTCCACGGTGGTGGGCTGGTGCGAGCAGAAGCCGATGCCAACGTAGAACGGAGCGTCAAAGTGCAGCTTGATGGGAGGGCCGAACTGGTGCATCGGCTCACCTTTCAGGCTGACCCACAGAGAAATCTCGTCTCCGTGCTTCTCGATCCCGATGCGTTTGGCGCTGAGGGTGACCAGGGTGTCGGGACTGGGGGCGCCGGGCTGCCCGCGTGCCCCGACGCGGAACTCCATGTCGATCATGCGGTCGTTAGGCTCCGCGCGCCAGGCCAGGTGCACCATGCCCGCTCCATGAAGCGCCGCCACCGCGGTTTTTGAATCGTCGTCGAGGCTCTGGCGGATCATCAATACCGCCTTGCGGTCTCCGTAACCGTTGGGATCGGGGTAGTTGATATCCGCGGCGAGGGAGACATCGCCCGACATGCGCTTCCAGAGATAGCGGAATTCATCGCGGTTGTACCAGATGTTGTATCCGGCTGAGTGGATGGTGTATTGCCGGGTTGCAGCATCGTAGCTGGCGCTCCCGGACATCAGCGGTCCGCCCACATCGGACTGGCCCTCAAAGATGCCAATGGGTGTGTTGAAGGTGCGGGTCGGCCGGTGAAAATCCGCCGGCGGCGCCACCTGCTTGTGCGTGGCCGATCCAGGCTGTGCCCACGCCGGTGCCGCCGGTGTTGCGGGGTTCTGCGTGGGAGGAGCCTGCGCGTGTGGAACGCTCAGAGAAGTGCAAAATGCCAGCGCCGCCACAATCGATGCAGCTTTCGGCGGGGACCAGAGTTGGAGAGTTCTCATGACGATCCAATCTACCAGATCCGTGTCCGGTTCCCGAACAGCCTTGCGGATTCGCGCAATCGCCTGAAGGAAGTTGACGAGCCATTTTTGCGG
>JAJZNH010000441.1 GCA_021811745.1 Acidobacteriota bacterium | reverse complement strand
TCAAAACTGTAGACTTTGTCGCCCTTGTAGCTCTTTGTGACTGTTACCGAGGTAGATTTTAGGGCTCCCTCGCCGAACCTCAACGAGAGGGAGGCAGCTTCCTGGTCTGTTAACTCAAACGTCGCCGCAACCGGCTGGACCTCTTCGAGGACTTTGCCTTCCCGGCGGTGCCTCTTTTCGAGCCAAGCGGGATAATGTTTCTGAACCTCAAACTTGGCGCTGGCGTTCGCCGGGTTGAGCCTATAGAGCGCATTGAGGAAGGCGCTCTTTCCCGACTCGTTCTTTCCGACTATGCAGGTGACATCGTCCTGGATTCCCACCTCGTTTGAATTCAAGATGCTCTTGAAGTTCTCAACCCTGACGCTCGTAAGCTTCATTTATCCCCCTACGCCCTTTGAGATCAAGAATGCAGCACTTGGCCGCAACAAGTTGCCCGATTACCTCTTAGTACCAATAGGATACGCCGACATTAGGAGGTTCACTGGCGCTTCGGCTCTCATTTGGCGGGTTCCCATATCTCAGGAACCTCGCCCGGCCACCAATCGAGGGTACCCAGGCCTCGCTTTTGAGGCTTGGGATCGCACTGGCGCCCTCGGAACTACAGATGAATCCCGAAACGCCCATGTCGCCAGGAATGGTTCTCGGTTAATGCTAAATCGCCATAACCGGCCAATCGGTTCCCATTTTCATTCAGGCGGTGTGGAGTTTTCTTATCTCGGCGAGGATCTTGATGAGGCGTTTGGAGAGCCGGAGGAGCCGATTGCGGGCCTTTCCGTTTGGGAGCGATCGACGGAACATCTCCATGACATGTTGAGCGGCGATTAATGAGTCGATGATGCCGTCGAGGCCTGTACGTGCGGGTGCGGCGGATATTTTGGGTTGCGGCGCCAGATGCCTGGGTTTGGAGCGAGCCAACTGGAACTCGCGTTCGAGATCGGTGGCGGCGACATCCACGTAACGCATGGTCATCCCCGGATCGACGTGGCCGAGTAACTTCATCAGGACTGGGAAGCTGACCCCGGAGCGAAGCATCTCAGTGGCGTAAGTGTGTCTGAACTGATGGGGGACGATAGCTGTGGGAAGTCCGAGCGAGTGACAGACCTGATGCAGGTAATCGCGGAGCTGAACCAGGATCGCGACTTTGCTTCCCGGTCGTGCCAGCAGCCGCCCGTCGGCAGGCAGTGGATCCAGGGAGCGGAAGAAGCGCAAGCGGTGCACGAGGTCACGGCCGAAGGCGTCGACGGGGACCATGCGCTCGGTTTTGAGTTTTCCGAGGGGGACATGGATAGCCCATTGGCCCGGCCCCGTGGAGCGTAGACAGTCATAGGAGAGATCGACGCACTCACCGATGCGCATGCCGGTCGAGCGGAGCAGGAGGAAGACATTTCCGCCGAGATCGTTGCGGCGCATGAACTCCTGCTGGAGGAGTTGATCCTGCTCGGGGGTGAGCGGTCGTGGCAGAGTGTGAGGCGAGCGCGGGACATCCTCGCGCAGCAGCAAGTGGGCCAGTTCGGCGCGATGGCTGGTGCGTGCCAACTCATGGAAGATGGTGCGCAGCGCGAAGAGCCGTCCGATGCAGGTTGCCGTGGCCAGAGGCGGATTTTGGGCGCGCAGGTGCGCCATCCATCCGAGGATATGAGGATCGCGGCGCAGTTGTCCGAGACGAGTAATCTTCGGATATTCTGCGCCCAGATAAACGAGGAAGCTGCGCACCACGATGTCGTAGTTGCGCTTGCTGGAGGCAGCGAGTGCGGTGCACATAGACTCGACTGCGTGCGCGAAGACCGGCGCCAGGGGATGCTGAAGCGGTGGGCGGCGCCAGCGCATCACGCGATCCTCGGCTGAGGATGTATGCACTGGGCTGCAGCGCGCGCGTACTGGAGATAGACATCCTGCGGTGAGACCTTCACATAGTGCATGGTGGTTTCGATGTCAGCGTGGCCCATCAGCTGCATCAGCGCGGGCAGGCTGATGCCGGCGCGCACCATATCTGAGGCGAAGGTATGTCGGAACCGGTGTGGATTGGCCAGTCGGACGCCGGTGGTGCGGCGATGATGGCGGAACAGGGAGCGTAATCCCGCAGGTGTCATGCGTTGGCCGCGAGCGGGCCCTTTCAGGACCACGAACAGCGCCGCCGAGCAGGGATCGGGGCGCTCCACGCGAAGATAGTGATCGAGCAGTTGCGTGGTTTCCGGCGCCAGGGGCAGCAAGCGTAGCTTGTTCCCCTTGCCGCGCACCCGAAGCTGCCCTTCGGAGAACAGCACATCATCACGGTTCAAGGCCATGACTTCGGCGGAGCGGAGCCCCTGCATCAGCATCAGGCCTACGATGGCCAGGTCGCGAGCGTTTCGAAAACTTCGCCAGAAGCACGCCACTTCATCGACCGAGAGAGGAACGATGTTGAGCCTGGGTTCCCGCACTCTGAGTCTGCTCAGCTCGAACCTGGGCCGTCCCAGGCCCATCGGCCTGCGGTGCAGGAAGGGCTGATGGAAGCCGTGCGCGACCTGACATGGAGCATCGGGGAACTGATTGCGGATAGCGCGATCGGCAGTAGCTGTGCGGTCGTTGATGGTGGAGGCAGATGGCAGAGGTCGCAGGTTGGACTGGAAGCGCACGTAATCGAACAGAGTTGACTCAGTGAGGTCCGCGGCAGAGATTTCGCCCGTGTGATGGACGCTCTCCCACCAGCGTACGAAGTGCAACAGGCTGTGCGCGTAGCTGTAGAGGGACTTGTCTGCGAGGCGACGGACATACTCGCGATCCAGATAGCGATTGATCCATGCAACACCGTTGCCGGTGGATTGCTCGACCACTTGAATCGGACTATGTGCGCCCGAAGAAGTCTTCTGGCAGATGACGCGGAACTTCATGGCTGCGCAGCCTCCACGAGAGACTGGAACTGGTGTGTGTCTCCTCCTTCAACGAAGAAGGAGTTAGGATCATGACCATCAGGCAGGAGAACGCGACGTGCGGAGACGCCGTGCATGACAAGGCGATGGACTAACTGGTCTGCAGCTCGCTGGCCGCTCTGGTTCTGATCGATATCGAAGGTGACATACACGGTGCGGTCGCCTTCACAGAGTTGGCGGAGCTGGGTATCGTTCAGATGCGTGCCCAACGAACAGGTCGCGTTGCTAAAGCCCGCCTGCCTTACGGAGACATAGTCGAACAGCCCTTCGACCAGAACCACTTCGGAGCAGTTGCGAACCTTCTCCCATGCATACAGACCGCCCTTGCTTCCGGACAGGAAGCGATGGGCGAACGCAGAGCCGATGCTGCGGCCATAGAGGTTGACGATGCGCCCGCCCTGCTGCAACGGAAACACGATGCGCTGATAGAGAGCGTCTGCACCGCGAGCGTTAATGAGGCCGAGCCTTTGCAACACATCGAACGAATGACCTTGCGCCGTCAGATATCGCCGCAGGGTTCCACCAGGTGCGTAGCCGATGCCGAGTTCCCGAAGCAGAGCCAGATCATGCACGCCGCGCCGCTGGAGATAGCTGATCGCATCGGGGCTGTGATCCAGTTGCTGCCGATAGAACTCCGCGGTCTCCTCGAGCACAGCGGTAGTATCAGCTTCCGGAGCGATCTCCGGATCAAGGCTAGCCAGACTCTGGCGGAAGGATAGGCCGCGCGATAACTGGACGAAGCGGATCAGGTCGCCACCCTGCCCGCAGCCGTGACAGTAGAAGACATTTTTGCGCGCGTTCACATAGAACGACGGCTGACTCTCCTCGTGTAGTGGACAGAGTCCAACGAACTCGCATCGGCCCGCGGGTCGCCCTGCCCAGTCGTGCTGCCGCAGATAGTCCAGCAGCGGCGTCCGCCGCTTTAGCCTTTCGACGTCTTCACCCACAGCGCCTTTTCGCCTCCGGAGCCCAGCGTAGGAGAACCACGCCAGCGTTCCCAGGCAAGGATGGTGGGCGAAAGGATTTTTCTCAGAGACGCAACGGCCAGAGTTTCCTGAGCACCGGAGTGATCCAGCGCAATGGCCCCGCTTCGCCATCGGCCTGATGACTGCGCATCAGCCAATGAGCTACGTGGGAAACGGTCTGGCTGAGAAAGGAAGGCGCCGGATGAGAACAGTCCAGGCCGCTCGACCATCGCCGGACAGTGGACGGATCCGGCAATCGATCAGGGTCTTGGAGCTTGGGCAATGCCTTCTCCCATGAGCAGTGCTCCACAAAGCGCCGCAGCAATGCCTGGCAGCGTGCCAGCAGGCTGTAATGTGTGTATGGCAGAGAAAACACCGGTAACAAGGTGAAGGTCTTCCCGCAGCCTCCGCAACGGCCGCGGCGAATCCTGATCCAATCGTGATGCTCGTCGTGCGCCTGTTTGCGCCGCCGGCCATGACCAACAATCGAATCCTGTTCACAAACCGGGCACCGGCGTAAGATGATCTCGTCCGAGTCTTCGGCCCAGCCGGCAGCAAGACGATCCAGCGCGACCGACACTGGGACAAAGAGGATCGTAACCTCACACCGGTTCCGCTTCCTGCTGCGATCCGCCAAGATGCTGGCAGGAAGCGGGGCCCCGCCTCCTGAAGAAAATCCAACTGAAAGAAAATATACCTTCTTGCCGACAGCCACAATCGCGTGGTCCAGCGTATTGGCCGGTTATCTCCGCCTTGGCATGAA
>JAJZNH010000167.1 GCA_021811745.1 Acidobacteriota bacterium | reverse complement strand
CAATCCCGCCTCGGAACGAGGTGTCCATTTCTCTATGCCGCGGCCGCTGCGGAATCGCTTCGTCCATCTCGACCTTGAGCCGGACTTCATGGACTGGTGCAAATGGGCAGTGAAGGCCGGGGTTCGTCCCGAGATCATCGCGTTCCTGCGTTTCAAGCCTGCGCTTCTGCATGACCCGGATGCGACCTCTGACGTAAATGCGTGGCCGACGCCCCGCTCCTGGGAGATGGCCTCCAATGTTCTGAGCGGCTTCGCGCGCCGGCAGCAGAGCGGTTTCTTTGCGGGCACAACGGAGATTGAGGCCCAACTGCTCGAAGGAACCATCGGGCAGGCGGCAACCACGGAGTTGGTCGCCTTCCTGCGCCTCTTCCGGGAACTGCCGTCCATTGACGAGATCCTGCTCAATCCCGATGCGGCGCCGCTCCCCGATGAGCCGTCGGCGCGGATTGCGATCGCCACGGCTCTCGGCCGCGCGCTCACCGACCATTCGGTCGCAAAGGGGATCCGGTATCTCGACCGGATGCCGACCGAGATGCGCGTGCTCGCGATGTGCGACGCGGCGGCCCGCAATCGGGCCATTACCCATACGCCGGAGTTCGTCCGCTTCGGCGTGGAACATCAGGGAGTTCTCCAATGATTACCGAACGCGCCATGCTGGCCGCAGTCCACATCAGCATCTGGACTGCTGTCAAACACGACCGGAAGGTCAGCCGGGAAGTTGCCGAGCAGCACGGAGCCTATGCCGGCGCCGGCCGCTACAACAAACAACTGCTCCGGGAGGCCGAGAGGCTTGAATCGCTTCGAGCGCTTTCCGGGCAGATTCGCCAGTACTTCTACAAGATCACATTGCCTTGGTCCGACGAGGGCTATCGCCTGCTGCCGGCGCACTTCTACTTCGAGCTGACCACGAAGATGAGGGAATTCGAGCAGGCTTTTGCGCAGCAGGTGAATGAATTCCTGGGCGTTTACCCCAGCTACATCGAGCAGGTGAAGCCGGAACTGAACGGCCTTTTCCGGGAAGAGGATTATCCATCGACGGACAAACTGCGGGACAAGTTCGGAGTCAAACTCGAGGTTCTTCCCATCCCGAGCGGTAACGACTTCCGAGTAACGCTTTCCGAGGAAGAGCAGGCGCGGGTGGCGCGGGAGATCGATGAAAACGTGCGACAGTCGCTTCAACGAGGCACAGAAGATCTCTGGGGGCGGCTGAAGGGCGTTATTTCGCACATGGTCGAGCGGCTCAATGAGCCGGACTCGCGTTTCCACGCCTCGCTGGTGACCAACATCTGCGAGTTGGTGGATCTGCTTCCGAGTCTCAACGTGAATCAGGATCAGGAACTCAATCGCTTCGCCACTGAGATCAGGAATCGCCTCTGCGGATTCACGGCGCGCGATCTCAAGAAAGATGAGATCCTGCGCACAGCAACGGCGAACGATGCGGCGCAGATCCTTACGCAGATGGACGCCGTTCTGCGCGAGCGCGAGCAGCATTCAGGGATTGCATCTTCGGTGAGCGCTGTGAGCGCCGACGACGTCTTCGCGCACATGGCGGCCTACATGGAGGCTCCAGTGTCATGACCCACCACCATGTCACTACAACCATAAATTGGCCGGAATGGCCAGTTTATGGTTGTAATTCACACCGACCGGTCCAATGAAATGATGAGCCAAACGAATGTCAGAACGTGTCTCGTTTGCTGTATCGCCATGTCGGGACCGGCGAATTTTTGACTTCCTGCTACTATCCCCGCATGGACAAATTCATAATGAAAGGACTCGCAGCAAACGTCGTGGCCGGGGGGATGTTTCTCGCCTGCATTTTGATTTCAGCAGGGACCGTCCATTATTGGCAGGCGTGGGCCTTCTTCCTCGTCTTCGAGGCGGCGTGTCAAGGACTCGGGATCTATTTCCTCGTGCATGATCGGAAGGTTATCGAACGTCGGGTGGCGGTAGGCCCCGCAGCGGAGAAGGAACCAGCTCAAAAGGTCATTTCGGCGCTTTTCTTGGTCGGCTTCCTGGTTCTGCTCATCTTTCCCGCCCTCGACCGCCGGTACCGGTGGTCTCCGGTACCCGCGTATGTATCGGTTTTGGGAGATGTTCTTGTGGCGCTGTCGATTCTCGCGGACATCCCCGTGCTGAAAGCGAACAGGTACGCAGCTTCGACCATACGGGTGGAAGAGGGACAGCCAGTCGTATCTACCGGCCCCTATGCCTTGGTTCGCCATCCGATGTATTCGGCGGCCATAGTCTTGCTCGCGAGCATTCCGCTGGCGCTCGGGTCGTGGCTCGGGCTCCTGTGGCTCGTCCCATTTTTCCCGGTGCTTGCTTGGCGGCTTCTGGACGAGGAGAGGTTCTTGCGCCAAAACCTTCCCGGGTACACCGAATATACCCAGAAAGTGCGGTATAGGCTGGTGCCTCGCGTCTGGTAGACCACTTTCGAAAAACCTTAAAAGTGACAGAGCATCCGCGGCCACGTTTTGCTTGGAAAACGGAACTCGCGGCCAACTTATCCTTGGAATGCCCAAACTTTAGCAAACGGCATCCACTGAAACTCGACATTTTCGGCCAACTTACGATTGGAGGTCCGGCCAATTTATGCCTGTAGTGACACACCAGCAAATCCCAAGCGAGGTCCGCATTCAGAAGTCCCGGGTCACACTTCTTCTCGACCATCCCTTTTTCGGAACATTGCTGTTCCGGCTCGGTGCCAAGCCGTGTAGATCAATCGCGACGATGGCCACTGACGGGGTTTCGCTCTTCTATAACCCTGAGTTCGTCGACACGCTGAATGCGGCAGAACTGGCCGGCGTCCTGGCTCACGAAGTCATGCACCCGGCGCTTCAGCATCACACGCGCCGTGGCGATCGGGACCAGTTGCGCTGGAATATGGCCTGCGACTATGCCATCAATCCGATTCTGCTCGATGCCGGTCTGACGCTGCCGAAGGACGTGCTTATCGACAACCGATTTCGCGGGATGAGTGCGGAGCGGATATACAACCTGATCGAGGAAGACGAAAAGGAGGATGGCTCCACTGGCCTGTCCGAGAGTCCGTCAGGAAATGGAACAGGCGCGCCGGATGATGGCTCCCTTCAGAACGATGAGGCCGCAAACGAGCCCCAGGCGCCTGCAACTCCGGGTGGTGTGGGCCAGGTGCTGGATGCGCCGGAGCCGGAAGCAGGAGAAGGTCCATCGATTGCGGAACAGGCTCGGGAGTGGGAGATCGCCGTTGAGCAGGCGGAGACCGTCGCCAAGGTCGCCGGCAAACTCCCTGGAGGCGCTGTCCGGGCGTTGGAGGCATCGCAGGCTGCGAAAGTTGACTGGCGCGAACTGCTGCGCCGGGCTTGGTCCGAGACGATCCCGGCGGACTATAGCTGGATGCGCCCCAACCGGCGCCACGTCTGGTCCGGGCTGTATCTGCCGGGAGTCACATCGGAGGGAGTGGGGGAGATCGCGATTGCTGTCGACTGTTCCGGTTCGGTCAGCACCCGGCAACTGGGCCTGTTCGAAGCGGAGATCCGATCGATCCTGGCGGGCCAACGGCCGCGCCTTGTCCATGTGTTGTACTTCGATGCGGCAGTGCAGAAGGTCGAAATGTATCAGGCGGGACAGCCAATATCTCTGACGCCGGTTGGTGGTGGAGGTACCGATTTCCGGCCGTGCTTCGACTGGCTCCGGGAGCACAGCGTCGTACCGCAGATGCTGGTGTTCCTCACCGATCTGTGCGGGACATTTCCGAACGACGCAGCGCCTTTTCCGGTGATTTGGGCATCCACCGAGGTCCGGAAGGCGCCGTTTGGACAGGTCATTTCTATGGAATCAGCGTGAGGGACCCGCCTCTTCCTGAAACATTGCCGTCCGATCCCGCGTGACGAAGCTGCGACGACAGCTTTGAATGACTGCCGCCGCCTCCGCGTTCATTCCAGTCCAGAGAGTCCAGAGAGCGCATTCTTTCCACTGGCTCTTTCGTAGCAGGTCGTTACCAGGCCAAAGCGCCCCTCGAGAGGGTAGCGCCAATTCTCGACCGGTGTATTTGGGTGGGGCCTGCGCTCAGGGTGATCGCATGAAGAAATGGCGATCACCCTGCCCTTTTATCTCGGCAAACACATCGCTCGCCAATCTGAATAGCGTCGAAGGACGTTCTTCCCCAATGGCCACAACTATAGCTGCGAACCCCACCTAGCAGCCCAGCCAGCAGGCAACACAGCAAACGGGCGCAGGTCATCGTTCCAACTCGGTGCGATTGATCGGATATCCCGATGCAGGCCCGCGAAACGGCTGGACCAACAGCTGGTCGAGCCAAAGATCGCGCGGGGTTCGGAACTGCTCGATACCGAGCGTCATGCCCTCTTGTCCGGCGCCGGGCTGGGCCTGGTAGGTGCCAAGCAGCCGGTCCCACCAAGGCAGGTTGAAGCCGAAATTGCTGTTGGTCTCGTGCGGCAGGATGGAATGGTGGACGCGATGCATGTCGGGCGTAACCACGATCCAGCGCAGCACGCGGTCGAGACCGGCCGGCATGCGCACATTGCCGTGGTTGAACATCGAGGTGGCGTTAAGCAGCACCTCGAAAATCAGCACGGCGACGGCCGGCGGGCCGAGCGCCGCGACCACGGCCAGTTTGATGCCCATCGAGATGAG
>JAJZNH010000826.1 GCA_021811745.1 Acidobacteriota bacterium | reverse complement strand
CCGTCGCCGATGTTCGCGCCTGGCGCGATGCCCAGCCCGCCCACCTGCGCCGCGGCCGCATCGGAGATGTAGTCGCCGTTCAGGTTTGAGGTGGCCAGAATGCTGTAATCCGCCGGACGGATGATGATCTGCTGGAAGATGGAGTCGGCGATGCGGTCATTCACCAGGATCTTCGACTTCCAGGCGCCGTTGCCGTGGCTCTTGCCGATGGAGTCCAGCACGGCCTTGACTTCGGCGCAAACCGCGTCGCGGAAGCTCTGCGGCGCGAATTCCATGCCCGGCTCAATCAAAGCGGCGTTCTGCTCAATCGAGATGCCGGGGTTGGCTTCGACATTGCCCAGGATCCAACTCTCGCGCTCGGTCACGGTCTGGTCGCGGAACTCCCCAGTTGCCACCTCGTAGCCCCACTCGCGGAAGGCGCCTTCAGTAAACTTCTGAATGTTGCCCTTGTGCACCAGGGTGACAGTCTTGCGGCCCGTCTCCATCGCGTGGCGAATGGCGTAGCGGACCAGCCGTTTGGTGCCGAAGATCGAGATGGGCTTGATGCCTACGCCGGAGTCCGTGCGGATTTTCTTTTTGCCGCCCTTGAGCAGATCATCGTTCACAAAGGAGATCAGCCGCGCGGCATCCTCTGAGCCCTGCTTGAACTCGATACCCGCATACACATCCTCGGTATTCTCGCGGAAGATGATGATGTCGAGCTTTTCCGGATGCTTCACCGGACTGGGTACGCCCTGGTAGTACTTCACCGGGCGCACGCAGGCGTAGAGGTCGAGAATCTGGCGCAGCGCCACGTTGAGCGAGCGGATGCCGCCGCCCACCGGCGTGGTCAGTGGCCCCTTGATGGAGACGCGCAGGTCGCGCGCCGCGGCCACGGACTCGTCGGGCAGCCAGGTGTTGAACTGGCGGTAGGCTTTTTCGCCGGCATAGATCTCAAACCAGCGGATGGCGCGCTTGCCACCGTAAGCCTTTTCCACGGCGGCGTCAAAGACCCGCTGGGACGCCTTCCAGATATCCCGGCCGGTGCCGTCGCCTTCAATGAATGGAATGATGGGATGATCGGGAACTTCGTACTGCCCGTTCCTGTATGCGATGGGCTGACCGTTTTTTGGCAACGTCAACCCGTTATACGTGGATTGCATGATGCTGAGAGGTCCCTTCCTTTTTTATGGTCAAGGATGAGGCTAACACCTGCAAATTAGGAGTGGCAATGGCGCGGCAGGCGTTGGACGGGCCGCCCGCCGCTACTGGGAACGCTTGAATGCGTCGTCATCGAGGCGCGGAATGCCGAAGTGTCCGCGCAGATGCAGCAGGTCCAGAGGGCTCAGGTTGCCTGCCAGCGTGACCAGCGTGAGGCTCCGGGGAGTCTCCACCAGCACCACGGCTCCGCGCACATGCGCGCCGTCCAGCACCAGCCATGCGTCGGTGGTGCGATCGTGGATCGGGCCGCCTGCCTGGCTTGCTGTCAACACATGCTTCCAGCCCCGCAGATGGTAGCCGGCGCGCACCGCGTCCACCTGCTCGGGGTTCACCATATCAGCGTTACCGAACCGCATCAGGTGCACACTCACGCCGTCAAGTTTGGCAATTGCATGCCTGGCGTCAACATCGGAATCCGGCATCATCTCTGAGACTGCGCCAAGCATCGTGCGGTCGAGCGTGAAGCTCGATTTCACCGCGGCCTCGGCGCTGAGTTGCGTCAGTGCCGGCGGCGCCCACTCCAGGTTCACCGGGCCGGGGGAGTCAACGGCAGGCGTGACGGCCGGAGCAGCCGGACCGGAAGCGCCTTGCCCTTCCACGGCCGTCTGCGCTTGGCCGCAGGCAAGTCCCGCGGTCAGGAGAGAGAGTGCAACTGCAGCGATCCACTTCATGCTTCCTTCAACGCCGATGACAAGGGAAAGTTGCGCTGCCGAAGCGTCTGTATGCGCGATTCTGCGCTGCTTTTGGCGGTCCATCCCGGAGCCGTCCTGAACCAGCGGCGGGCCTGGCTTGCAACCTCCGTGCATGAACGGGGGATGAAATCGCCTCAGACCCTGTTCCCCGCCGCCAGAATGCGATAGACTCTACCGGGAACCTCGTATTGAAATCACATTTTTCAGACCCACGGAGGCTACATAGAAATTGGGAATAAGCATGGTCCCAAAGAAGCTTTTCTTTACCAAGGGGGTAGGCAAACACAAGGAGCGGTTAACCTCCTTTGAGCTGGCCCTTCGGGACGCGGGGATTGCCTCGCAGAATCTGGTGCGCGTCTCCTCCATCTTTCCGCCGCGCTGCAAAGTGATTCCGCGCAAGGAAGGCCTCAAATACCTCAATCACGGCGAGGTTGTCTTCGCGGTGATAGCCGAGAACTCCACCCGCGAGCCGCACCGTCTCGTCGTTTCGAGCATCGGCGTGGCCATTCCCGCTGACCGCGATGCCTACGGATACCTGAGCGAGCATCACAGCTTTGGCGAGACCGAGGAGCAGGCCGGCGAATACGCCGAGGAACTGGCCGCCGAGATGCTGGCCACAACCCTCAACGTGGAGTTCGATCCCGACAAAAGCTGGGACGAAAAGAAGGAGATTTACCGCATCTCCAACAAGATTGTGCGCACCAGCAATTACACGCAGTCGGCGGTAGGGGACAAACGTGGACTATGGACCACGACCATCGCCGCCGCCGTGCTGATCCTGGAAGAGTAACAAGCGCGCGATCTGGCAAGCTGCGGGGGCCAATTCCGCTCGGCGGGATTGGCCTTGCTGCCGTTTCTGACGGGCTGCGGCGGAGGAGCGTCTTGCAATTCATGGCGAAGACACGCAAATTCACAGTGGGGCTTGTGCAGATGCGCATGGGCGCTGATCCGGAGGCGAATTTCGCCTCCGCCGTCGATCGCATTCGCACGGCTGCGCAGCTTGGCGCCAACGTCGTTTGCCTGCCGGAGCTTTTCCAGACACAGTACTTTTGCCAGCGAGAGGACCTGCATCTCTTCGATCTGGCCGAGTCGATCCCCGGACCATCGACGGCAAGCCTGGCCCAGGTGGCCCGCGAAGCTCATGTGGCCATCATTGCTTCACTCTTTGAGCGCCGCGCGCCGGGGCTTTACCACAACACCGCCGTCACCCTGAATGCCGATGGAGCGCTTGCCGGCGTCTACCGCAAGATGCACATTCCGGACGATCCACTCTATTACGAAAAGTATTACTTCACGCCCGGTGATCTTGGCTTTCAGGCAGTGGATACAGAGTTTGGCCGCGTAGGCACGCTGGTCTGCTGGGATCAGTGGTATCCCGAAGGCGCGCGCCTGACGGCGCTGCAGGGCGCAGAAGTGCTCTTCTATCCCACCGCCATCGGCTGGCACCCGGCGGAGAAGACTGAGTTCGGCGCCGCGCAGTACGATGCCTGGCAGACGATCCAGCGCTCCCACGCCATCGCCAACGGCGTCTACGTTGCGGCCGTGAACCGTGTTGGCCATGAGCATGGAGACATTCTGGGTAATCGCGCCGCGGGGCCGGGCCTGGAGTTCTGGGGCGGCAGTTTTCTGGCCGATCCCTTCGGCCGCGTCATCGCCAGGGCTTCGCACGACAAGGAAGAGATTCTGCTGGGCGAGGTTGACGTCGCGCTGATGGAAGAGACGCGCCGCAACTGGCCCTTCCTCCGCGACCGCCGCATCGACGCCTACGCGCCCATCACCAGCCGCTTTCTCGATCCCATCAAGACTCCTGCCCGCGACGGAGACTCTCAATCGTCATGACCGGAGCATTACCGCGAGAATTGGGCTACCGCATGCCCGCCGAGTGGGAGCCGCACGAGGCCACCTGGCTTGCCTGGCCGCATAACTCCGAGGACTGGCCCGGCAAGTTCCAGCCCATTCCGTGGATTTACGCCGAGATCGTGCGGCTTCTTTCGGCACGCGAAAAAGTGCATATCCTGATCCAGAAGTCCGCGGAGCAGCGGCGCATTGCGGGGATTCTCGACCGCGCCGGCGCCAACCTGGACCAGGTGAGCTTCCATGCCTGGCCCACGGACCGCGTCTGGACCCGCGACTCCGGTCCCATCTTCGTGCGGAATGGCGAGGGCGGCGTAGCCGTCACCAACTGGCGCTTCAATGCCTGGGCCAAGTATCCCGACTGGCAGCTCGACGACCAGATCCCCGGCCGCGTGGCATCCCTACTGAAGGTGCCCGAGTGGAAACCCTCCATCCGGCTTGACGATGGCTCAACCTGCCGGCTGGTGCTGGAAGGTGGCTCCATCGATACCAATGGCCAGGGCATCCTGCTCACGACCGAGGAATGCCTGCTCAGCGAGGTGCAGCAGCGCAACCCCGGCGCCGGCCGCATGCAGATGGAGCAGGCCATTCACGACTTTCTGGGCATCGACCAGGTCATCTGGCTTGGCCGCGGCGTGACCGGCGACGATACCCACGGCCACATCGACGACATTGCCCGCTTTGTTGCGCCCGGCGCCATTGTGGCGGCGGTAGAGCCGAATGCAGACGACGCCAATCACGCGCCGCTGGCTGAAAACCTCGCGCGGCTGAAGGCCGCGCGCAATTGCGACGGAAAGCAGTTCACGGTGGTGGAACTGCCGCTTCCGCGCCCGGTCGTCTTCCGTGGCCAGCGCCTGCCGGCCAGCTATGCCAACTTCTACATCGCCAACGGCCTTGTTTTAGTTCCCACC
>JAJZNH010000473.1 GCA_021811745.1 Acidobacteriota bacterium | reverse complement strand
TTCTTTCACGGCGTCGCCCAGGGCACGCCCGCGGACGCTGTACTTAATGGCGACATAGCGCTGGTTGTTTTCGCGATAGATCTCGGATCCTTCATCCGCTTCTTTGACGGTACAGAGCTGAGCCAGCGAAACCCGCTCCCCCGAAGGCGATAACAAGCGGATGTCATCGATTGCCTGGCGGCTCGCGCGGTACTGGGGCAGATAGCGCAAGGTCAGGTTATAAACCTCCGCGCCGCGCAGAACCTGGGTGAGAGCGGTGCCTCCGACCGCGGTCTGGATAGCGTCCTGAATGTCCGCCACGTTGATCTGCCAACGTGCTGCCGCCTGGCGGTTCACCACGTAATCCAGGTCGGGCTGCCCGGTCACATTCAGGACTCCCAGATCCGTGATTCCGCTGACGCGGCTCATCACGTCCGCAACCTGGTTGGCCTGGTTCTCAAGGACGTGCAGATCGTCGCCATACACCTTGGTGGCGAGCTCGCCCTTGACGCCGCTGACAGCCTCCTCCATGTTGTCCTCGATGGGCTGCGAGAAGCCCCAACTGACGCCGGGAAATTTCTGCGTAAGCTCAAGGTTCATGGCGGCAATCAGGTTGTCCTTGTTCTGATGAAAGATGGGACGCCATTCTTCTTTCGGTTTCAGTCCCACGAAGTACTCGATATTGAAGAAGCCGGTGTGGTCCGTCCCATCGTCGGGCCGGCCCGTCTGGCTGGTGCAATCGGTGGCTTCAGGGAAGGAGCAAAGGAGAAGCCTAGCTTCGTTGGCGACGCGGATACTGTCGTCGGGTCCGGCGCTTTGGTTGAGTTCGCCACGCACCCAGAGCGAGCCCTCGTCCAGGTGGGGAAGAAACTCGGAACCGATGACGCCGCTGGTCGCGAGGTAGACGCCGACGGCCAAGCCCACGACGCCCACGCCGATGGTGAGGCCGTGATGATGAATGGCCCACCGGACTCCGCGCCGGTAATGGTCGCGCAGGAATTCCATCACCGGATTTTTCCATTCTTTTGCTCCTTTGCCGAAAAGCACGCTGGATAGAATCGGAGCGAGGATGATGGAAAAAATCAACGCACCCAGCAGCGCAAATGCCACCGTCCACGCCATGGGCCGGAACAAGCGCCCCTCCACTGCCTGCAAGGTGAAAATGGGCAGGTAAGCCGTAATGATGATGGCGATGGCGTAAAAGACCGGGCGCTGCACTTCATGAGCGGCTTCGGCGATCCGCACCTGGATCGGGCGTCCGTTTTCTTCCTTGCGTCCGAGATGGCGAACGATATTTTCGACCATAACCACTGCGCCGTCTACAACCATGCCGAAGTCGAGCGCGCCCAGCGAGAGCAGGTTGGCGGGGATATGCTTCAGGTCGAGACACGTGGCGGCGAACAGCAGCGAGAAGGGGATAGTAAGGACAACGACGATTGCGCCGCGCACGTTGCCGAGAAAGAGAAACAGGATGACCGCGACCAGGATCATGCCCTCAGTGAGGTTGTGGAGAACCGTGCGCGTGGTGAAGTGGAGCAGGTCGCTTCTGTCAATGAAGGGAACGATCTTTACCCCTTTGGGCAGGATCAGATCGTTCAGCTCTTTCACTTTTTGATGAATGCCGTCCAGTGTCGGCTGCGCATTTGCTCCCTTTTGCAGAGCCGCGATGCCCGAAACAACATCGTCATCGTCGATAATTCTTCCGTCCGGCAGATGCGTGGCCCGGCCGAACCGGCCCAGGCGGATTTCCGGCCCCTGGGCGACCTCGCCAAGATCCTCGATCCGGACCGGAGTGCCGCCTTTGGCGGTGACGACCGTGTTGCCGATGTCCTGAATATCTTTGACCAGGCCGACCTCGCGCACGTTGACCTGTTGCTCACCCTCCTGGATGAAACTGCCTCCCGCATTGGCATTGTTATTGGCAAGTTGCTGTTCCACCTGGCCGATGCTCAATCCGTAGTCGATGAGCTTATCCGGATCGAGGCGCACCTGGTATTCGCGGGTCGGCCCCCCGAAGGGGTTGATATCCACGACGCCGGGGACAGACTTTAGATTCTTCTCCACCACCCAGGTTTCGAGCGACTTCAGATTCATCACGTCATACTCTGGATTGGTGCTTTGCATCGTGTAGAAATAGATCTGGCCGACAGGGCTCCAGTCCGTCCCCATCTGGGGAACGACGCCCGCCGGCAAAGATACTTGCGAGAGACGCTCGAGAACCCGCTCGCGGTTCTCAAAGTCCGTAGTGTCTTCGCCGAA
This sequence comes from Acidobacteriota bacterium, assembly GCA_021811745.1. The sequence continues at coordinate 2,419 of JAJZNH010000473.1, read as the reverse complement.
GACCATTTCCACGGTCGAGAGACCGAAGATGGACCACGAACGCACATGGGCCACTCCAGGAATGCCGTTCATCACGGTTTCCAGCGGGATCGTGACCTGCTGCTCGACCTGCTCGGCGGAGATGCCGGGCCACTGCGCGATCACGTCGACATAGTTGTTAGCCACATCGGGATACGCCTCGACGGGCAGGCGATGAAACGAGATGATGCCCCAGGCGAAAAGCAGAATGCCGAGGGCCAGGACGAGGAGCCGGTTCTGAAGCGCAAAATCGACCAGCCTGCGAATCATTGCGCCTCCGCCGTTGCTTCGAGTTCCAATACGTCGCGGACCACCTGCTGGCCGGGCGCGATACCGGAGAGGATTTCCTGCCGGCCCCCGGGCAGCACATCGCCCGCGTCTACTTCCACGCGCTTGAACTGCTTGCCTCCAGCGGGCACAAAAACCCAGTCGCGATCATGCAGGTGGAGGATGGCGCTGGCCGGCACTATGGCGTGCGCCACTATCGTGCGGCTGAAGAAGGTCGCGGTCACAAACATTCCCAACTTGAGAATGCCGGGATTGCGAAGCTCAATTCGAACCTTAGCGGTGCGAATCGTGGGATCGAGTACGGGGCCGATGTCGCTGATGCGGCCTGTCAACACCCTGCCCGGATACGCGTCGATCCGAATCTGGGCTTCCTGCCCGAGATGCACCTTGGAAAGATCGTTTTCATAAACGTCGCAGACGACCCAGACAACCGACAAGTCAGCTATGGTAAAGGCGGAAGATGTTCCGGAATAAGTCACGCCGGCCGCGGCGGCGTTGGTGACATTCTGCGCGACAATTACGCCGGAAATCGGCGCATAGACATTCACGATACTCGAAGGGTGATTTTTCGGGACGCCAAGTGTGTCTAACTGTTGTTCGGCCGCGTTCAGGTCAGCCTTGGCGTCGTTCTCGCTATCTTCGGCCTGCTCCAGCATGGACTGGGAGATGGCGCCGTGCGAGAAGAGGTCCTTGGCGCGAACATACGCTTTATTCGCAAGCTGCTCATCGTTCACTGCCTTCAGATAAGTATCGTAGGCGTTGGTAATGTCGGGGCTTTGCACCTTGAGAAGGAGCTGGCCCTTCTTCACGTTGTCGTCGAGCCGCGCCCGGATATCGATAACACGGCCGCTGGCCAGCGAGATGACCGGAACCTCGCGATCGATATCGGGAAAGACGGAGCCGGTGGCGTCAAGCCTGTTCGGTGTTTCCACGCGCCCCGCTGCGGCCAGTTGAAACTGCTCCGGCCTTTCGACGGATACAAGGGCGGCATTACCGCCCTCGACGACCTGCGCCTGGGACACCTCGCCGCTCGCCGGATTGAACCTCTTTCCGCAACCGGCAAGTGCGAGGCATGCGGCAAGGCAACCTGCGGCCTTCACAATGAAAACCTTCGTCATTGAATCACCTCGCGCCCAACGGCGAGATTCAGTTGTCCGGCGGCCGTCAGGTAGGCGCCGATGAGTTGCACGTAAGCCAGTTGCACCTGGCGGTAATCACTCTGCGCGTTGAGAAAGTCCATCAGCGAGGCGCCGCCGTGTTCATAGGAGTAGGTCACCGAGTCGCGCACCCGCAGCGCCTGCGCGTTGTACTGCGCCTTGTAGGGCTTGAGCAATTCGATGTTGCTTTCCACCTCGGCGTAAGCCGTGTCCACATCACTGAAGACCTGCGCCCGCACCGCCTCACTGGCCTGCTGGCTGCGGTCGATGTCAATTTGCGTTCGCTGCTTTTCGCCCTGGTTGCGGTCGAAGATTCGCAGCGGAATGCTCACGCTGCCGCCGAGAGCCTGCATGCCGATGGGGTTCGAGTTATTGACTGCTGAATTCCACGTGTACCACACGCCGAAAGTCGGGTCGGTCGATCCGTTAGCCACCGCAAGTTTGTGATTCGTTTGAGACTGCTGAATGGTTTCCAGCGCGGCCTGCAGGTCGGGGCGATTGGCCAGGGCGATCTGGCGGAAGTCCGCGAGCGGCTGAAGTGTGTCGGAAAAATCGAACGGCCCGGTTACGTCGAACTGTGCCGCAGGAGTTCGGTCGTTGAGCAATTGCAGGAGTTGAATCTTTGCTGAACGCAGGTTGACGATGGCCGTTTGCAGCTCGGCATCGTACTCGACGCGCAGTAACTCGATGCGGTCGAGATCGATCTGGGCAAGGTCGCCGGCCTTGAAGCGGTCGCGGCTGATCGAGATGATCTTGTCGTAGTAGGCGAGGTCGCTTTGCGCCAGTTTGACCACTTCCTTGGCTTCGAGCGTCTGCACAAACGCCGAGCGCAGCGTGAACTCGAGGGTGCGCTTCAGATCCTCATGCTGCGATTCGGTGATCTGCGTGCCTTCCTGCGCGCTCTTGAGGCGCAATTCCCGCTTGTGATCGCGTTCATGCAGGTAGCTGACGCCCGG
>JAJZNH010000242.1 GCA_021811745.1 Acidobacteriota bacterium | reverse complement strand
ATCGGGTGATTGGGTGGCGGCCGGGAAAGCAGCTAACACCCGAGAAAGGGTAATCAGCAGTGGCTTTATTTGGGGTCCCCCCGTTGGGGATACCGGGCAGGAATCGCGCCTCAAGCAAATCCAATTTTGGAAGGGGCGAAGTCGCTTTCGTGCCGTATTTCGGGATTCCGGCAAGCTGGCTGACCGGGAAGGACCGCGAATCAACCCGGGAGGCACAGGCCGGGCCCGCCGCATCTGCCATTGCTCTTTGGCTCCTCATCTGGCTCGGCCGGGTCGGGACCTCCGCCTGGTTAAAAGGCCGGTGCAACCGGGCTGTTCCGTCCCCCACCCTTTTGTGAAGGGAGCGCAGCGTTGGCGGAGCCCGGTTCGGCGCCGGGTTGCGCCTGCTGTTTCTTGGCCAGGATGATTGGCGTTTGGGAGATGGCGTTGCCTTTACGGCCGGCGGCCATCCCGATCACCCTGCGGGCGTAGTCAGCCACCATGTCCACTCCGGCGGAATACCTAGCATTGGGATCGCGGCTGCCGCCGTTGTAGGCGCCTTCGGCTTTCTGCACATTGCCGTGGAAGGAATCCAGAAGATGACGCAACAGCAGCCCGGCGTAAGTGGTAAGAACGCCGGTGCTCAGTTGATTGAAGTTGAGCCTGAGCGGCGGCCGCAGACGTGCGGGGAGTTCGCTGTAGTCGCGGCTTCTGCGGTCGCGCAGGCAGAGGTCGTGAGCGTAGCGCAGGGTTTCCCGCGTGATTTGCCACGGGCCAACGGAGTAGTTGCTGACGAGAACGCGGCCGTGACGGCGGCGGAGAACAATGTCGCCGGATTGGGCGTAGCGCCTCCAGACGGCGTGCTTCAGGTCGCCACGGATGTCGAGGTAATTGTTTTCCATGGCGCCGATGCCGAGAAGCATGGGGAGCGGGATGTTGTAGAACTGGGCTACGTCGATCATGTCGGCCGCAAAGTCGCGGGCGTCGTCGGTGGTCAGCTCCTTGCCCGCTGCGGGCTCCAGATGAAGGCGAACCCGGCGGTCAGTGCGCACTTTGAAAAGAATGAAGCTCGCCACTGCGGAGGTGAGCGCGTCGCGGGGCAGCTCCAGGAGTCGCTGCCGCACAGGTCGTTGGTAGGCGGCGTTGAAGAGTTTGGTCTCGTTTTCCCAGCGGAGAACTTCGAAATAGGGCGGGGATTCCAGCTTGTAGGTGTCGATGTAACCACCGGTCAGCAGGTAGCCCATGGTATTCCAGGCGGTGAACAGGTCGTTGGGCAACTGCACGTAGAGCGTGTATTCGGGACCGGCCGTTCTTTCGCTCGGCACCAGGAAGACGTTGCGGCCGGCGAGGCTCTGCATCCCTTTCAAGTAGTCGTAGCGCAAGTACGCTGTGAGCTCGTCCCTGTAGGCGCCCACCGCGGCCACGAGGATGCCATTGGGCATCGGCATGATAGTCTGCTTGCCGCGGAAGAAGACTCGCGGAATAAAGTCGCGCGTGATCCTGGGCATCGGCTGCACGTAAGAGAGCAGCATGTAGGTGCCGGCAAGGGTTGCGCACCAGACGGCGACGGCGAAGGACCGGCGCAGGATGCGGCGGCGGAGGATGCGGCGGAGGGCTTCCTGACTGGGTTCGGGCGAATCATCCTGCCGACCTGAATCTGCCCGCGCGATCTCAAGGGTGGAGTTAAATGAGTCCTTCAGGAGACCAGGACGTTGCAGCGCGTCGGCCATCTGGGGGTGCCCCTCAAACTTCCGCTGGGCAAACAATAGCATATCCAGCGGGATCAGGCGGTCGCGCGGATCATGGGTTTGCTTCTTTCCCTATCGACGCGGGAAATCGAAGGCAAACTTCCAGGCGGCGCCCACGCTCGCGGAAACCCCTGCGCAAGGATGGGCGCCTGCCTATGACATTCCAATTCGGCTACTTGCTCGAACCACCACCCGAGGATGAAGACGTACCATGGGTAGTTTTGGAAGACGCGCTACCTGTACTTGGCGCGGCCTGTCCCGATGCCCCCTCTTGAGAGGCCCCTGACTCAGGCAATGGAACAATAACCACGTCCCCTACTTCCGATTGCACGTTGGCTTCTCCGCAGTCGCTGTTCTTGCCGGCCGCGTTAAAACGGCAACCATAGAGGCCGGCCCTGGGTACGGCACAATCCCCGGCATTGAGTTGCGTGACCCACCAGCCCGAACCGGCTGGCCGTTTGCGCGTATTGCCCTTCGCGTAGACAGCCATCAGCGTAGAACCCGTGGCCGTTTGTCCATCCCCGCACGTGAAGGTGCGCTCGTTGCTGAGGTAGAGGATCTTCGCGTGATTGTCCCATGCCTCATTGACTAAGACCGGCTGACCGGAGCCATTGACATCCAGCTGCTCAGCCCAGAACGAACGCAGATGTGGACTTCCCTTGAAGTGAACCGCGGCTTCTCCTCTGCCAAATGCCTCGCTGACGGGCTTTCTCTTGGCATGCGGTCCTGGCTTATGAGTTTTCGCCTTTGCCTCGATAGCTGGCGATACCTTGATGTTAGGCACTGACGGTGCGGGCCTCTTGACTGCTTGTTGCGGACTTGCCGCGGGCTTCGAGGCTTGTTTGCAGCCCCCAGCCAGCAACGCGAGAGAGGTTGCGAGCGAAAAAGCAAATATACGACCTACCCCAATCTTCATTTTTTATCCTCTTTCCGAAGGAACTCTGTCTGCAGAAGATTTCTGGAAATCGTTCTCTTCGGTTCCCTCGGCGAAATATCTAATTCGGTGAGTTTCAGAGTAGAAAAAGCTAAGCTACGTTACTGCGAATGTTTGGATGCGTTTGCAGCCGCGTAGGATGTGTGGCCGCTGGAGGAGTTAGAGAAATGTTGCGGCGGAGCTCTCTGTAAGCGCTGCTCGAAGTCACCCTTCGCCGCGTCCAGCTTGGTCTGCGCGCACGCCGCCTGCCGCGTTCTCTGGCCTTCGATCCGGCACCCCGAGGAAGCACAATCCGGTCCAGTCCAATCGAAAACCCATCGGCGAGGGAAGATTTAGAATGAAAACTCGCTTGGTGCTTCTCGATGAAGGTCTTTCTTACTGGCGCCACTGGATTTGTCGGTCATCACGTGGCGCGCGCCTTGGCCGCCGAGGGTGCCGCTCTGCGCCTCCTCGTCCGCAGATCGAGCAATCTCGCCAACCTCGAAGGCATTCCCGGTGAACCCCTCTTCGGTGACCTTACCGACCCCGAGTCCCTCCGCACGGCCATCGCCGGCTGCGATGCCGTCGTCCATGTTGCCGCCGACTACCGCCTCTGGATTCCCGATCCTGCCGCCATGTACCGCGCCAATGTGGACGGCACACGCGCGCTGCTGCGTCTGGCCCGCGAGGCCGGCGTACCGCGCTTTGTCTACACCTCCAGCGTGGCCACCATGCACTTCCGCACCGACGGCATCGTCATCGATGAAGATACTCCCGTCTCGCTGGCCGACATGGTGGGCCACTACAAGCGCTCCAAGTTCATGGCTGAGCAGGAGGCCGTCGCCGCCGCCCAGGCCGGCCAGCAGGTCATCATCCTCAATCCCACCACGCCCGTTGGTCCCAATGACCGCAAGCCCACGCCCACCGGCCGCATCTTTGTCGACTTCCTCAACCGCAAGTTTCCCGCCTACGTGGACACAGGCCTCAATCTCGTCGATGTCTCCGAAGTCGCGCGCGCGCACGCGCTGGTCCTGACCAAAGGCCAGTCCGGCCGGCGCTATATCCTGGGCGGCGAGAATCTCACCCTCAAGCAGATCCTCGACAAAATGTCGGCCATCACCGGTATTCCTTCGCCCACCGTCGAGATTCCTTTTGCCATCGCCGCCACCTACGCCTTCTTCGAGGAGTGGATTACCGGCCGCATCCGTGGCAAGGAGCCGCGTGCCACTCTCGAAGAGGTCCGCATGGGCCGCAAGAAGATGTTCGCTTCCAGTGCCCGCGCCCAACAGGAGTTGGATTTTCGCATCGTGCCCGTCTATCGGGCCATGCGCTCCGCCATCGAGTGGTTCCGCGAAAACGGCTACGCGCCGTCCAGGCCATGACCCGCACCGCCATCATCGCCGCCCTGCCCGGCGAGCTCAAGCCGCTGGTCCGCGGCTGGCAACACGGTATGCGCAACGGCATCCATTTCTGGGCCCAGCGCAACGAGGAAGACGAGTGGATCGCCGCCTGTGCCGGCGCCGGCCAGCCAGCTGCCACGCGTGCCTTCGCTGCCCTTGAAGACGGCGGGCCTATCGACCTGGTCTTCTCCGTCGGCTGGGCCGGAGCGCTTACGCCCGATCTCTTGCCGGGCAGCGCCCACAACGCCGCCGGAGTCATTGACGCGAATACGGGTGAACGCTTCGCCTGCGAGGCGGGAGCCGGGGATCTTTGGCTCATCACCAGTCCACGCGTCGCCAATGAAGCGGAGAAGCTGCGTCTTGCCGAGACCTATGGGGCGGGCCTGGTGGATATGGAAGCCGCTGCCATCGCTCGGTTGGCCGCCATGCGCGAGATTCCGTTCTACTGCATCAAAGGCATCAGCGACGCTCTCCATGACCGTCTGCCCGATCTCGACCGTTTTCTCTCCCCCTCCGGCAGCTTCCGGCTTGCCCGTTTCGTCTGCTTTGCCCTGTTCCGGCCTTGGTACTGGCCCGCATTGACGCGTATGGGTGAAAATAGCAGGAAGGCTTCCCGGAGTA
>JAJZNH010000175.1 GCA_021811745.1 Acidobacteriota bacterium | reverse complement strand
ATGCTTGTGAGCAAGCGCCGCCGTCTGCTGGACTACCTGAAAGCGCACGATTCGGATCGCTATCGCGACGTGATCGGCAAGCTCGGTATCCGCAAGTAATCAGAAAGCCCACATTGACCCGGAAGCGCCCAGACCGGACATTGGTCATGGCCCACATTCCCCGCAGAATCTGGGGCCAAGGCGTACCTGGCGAATTTCATTCGCTGCCAGGGCCTGCGCACAGCTATCGCTTGTGCGCAGTCCGGCCTCACAATCATCCAGACAGATCAGGAGAATCCGCTGCCGCGTACACGTTAGGTGTATCGGCGCGTCCTGCTGTCATCTCCACGCCATGCGGCGCCTTCCTTCCACGAATTTCCCAAGCGAACACAATGAAAAGAGGACACTATGTCTAACAAGCATGAAATCGCCGTCGAACTTGCCGGCGGCAAGCGTTTGGTCTTTGAGACCGGCCGCATGGCCAAGCAAGCATCCGGGGCCTCACTGGTCACCACGGGAGAAACCGTAGTTCTCGCCACCGCCGTGGCTTCGCCCGACGTCAGAGAGGGCATCGATTTCTTCCCCCTTACCGTGGACTACCGCGAGTACACCTATGCCGGCGGGCGCATCCCCGGCGGCTTTATCAAGCGCGAGGGCCGGCCCAGCGAAAAGGAGATCCTGACCGCCCGCCAGATAGACCGGCCCATCCGACCTCTCTTTCCTGACGGTTTCAGGAACGAGACGCAGATCATTGCGCTGGTCTTCTCCGCCGACAAGGAGAACGATCCGGATGTGGTTGCAATCAACGCCGCGGCCGCCGCGCTGGCTCTGTCCGACATCCCCTTCGGCACCACGGTGGGAGCAGTGCGGATTGGCCGCGTGAATGGCGAATTTGTCGTCAATCCCACCTACGCCGAGCGCGCTCTTACCACAGTCAACATCATGGTCGTCGGTCACAAAGACGGTATTGTGATGATCGAGTCAGGCGCCAAGGAAGAGACCGAAGAGGTGGTGCTGGCTGCCATCGAGTTTGCGCATGAACAGATTAAGAAGATTGTTGCCGGCATCGAGGATCTGGTGGCCAAGGCGGGCAAGTCCAAGCGCAGCTTCACTCCGCCAGAGTTCGACACAGTCTATTACGAGGCTCTCAAGGCGAAGATCGGCGATCGCCTGAAGGACGCCCTCGACACCAAGACGCACGGCAAGACAGAAAGCTACGCCCTCATCAAGCAGATCAAGGACGAACTGGCCGCCGGGCTGCCCGCTGAGGATGCGGAGGGCAAAAAGAAGCTGGCGCATTACTACGAGCATCTCCGCGAGCGGATCTTCCGCGAGCAAGTAACCAAGGACCGGATTCGCCCGGATCGCCGCGCCTTCGATGAGATTCGCCCCATCAGCATCGAGACCAGCGTATTGCCGCGCACGCACGGGTCGGCGCTCTTCACGCGCGGCGAGACGCAGGCCCTGGTCACGGCCACGCTGGGAACTCCGGACGAGAGCCAGCGCTTGGAAAGCTATGAAGGCGAGCAGAGGAAAAACTTCATGCTTCACTACAACTTTCCACCCTTCAGCGTTGGTGAAACTGGCCGTATGTCCGGCGTGGGCCGGCGCGAAATCGGTCACGGCGCTCTGGCTGAGCGCGCTGTCTCCGCGGTTCTTCCCAACGCGGATGAGTCGCCCTATTCCATCCGCATTGTGTCGGACATTCTGGAGTCCAATGGCTCATCGTCAATGGCTTCGGTCTGCGGCGCGAGCCTGGCGCTCTACGATGCCGGCATTGCTTTGAGCGGTGCCGTCGCCGGTGTAGCTATGGGGCTGGTGAAGGAGGGCGACAACTACGCGATCCTCACCGATATTGCCGGAGCGGAAGACCACTATGGCGACATGGACTTCAAGGTTGCGGGTACGCGCAAGGGCATCACCGCGCTGCAGATGGACATCAAAATTGGCGGCCTGCCCCGCGAGATTCTGCAACAGGCCATGGAACAGGCGCGCAGGGGGCGCCTCTTCCTGCTGGACAAGATGGACGCGGTGATCGGCGGACCGCGCCAGGAGCGTTCGCAGTACGCGCCGCGCATCGAAACCGTCCAGATTCCGGTCGACAAGATCCGCGACCTGATCGGCAAGGGTGGCGCCACCATCCGCGGCATCGTGGAGCAGACCGGAGCCAAGATCGATGTGGATGACAGCGGCAAGGTCAGCGTCGCCTCTTGCGATGGCGAGGGAATGAAGAGAGCTCTGGCGATGATCAATGACATCACCGCCGTTCCCGAAGTAGGCAAGACATATCTGGGCAAAGTCGTCCGGCTGGCCGAGTTTGGCGCCTTCGTGGAGCTATTCCCTGGAACCGACGGATTGTTGCACATCTCCGAGATTGCCGAGCATCGCGTGAAGGACGTGAAAGACGAACTGCGCGAAGGCGATCAGGTGATGGTCAAGGTTCTGGCCATCGAGGGCAATCGCATCAAGCTCAGCCGCAAGGCCCTGATCAAGGAGCAGAAGGCCAAGCTGGCGCAATCGGCCGCGGCCAGCGCAACAGAAGAATCGGAAACCGCAGCATCTGAAGTTGCCGCTGCTCCTTCCCGGTCACGGATTGAGTTTGACGACCGTCAACCGCGATCCAATCAGAGCACGATTCTGATCGAAGGCGGTGAAGACATCGACGAGGAAGAGGGCGAGGAGTTCGACGAAGAAAGCGAGCCCAACTTTAACCGCGTGGAGGGAGCGCCGGTTCACGCAGGACCTCCTTCAGGCGGCGGGCGTCCGTCAGGCAACAACAACAACCGGCGTCGCCGTCGCCGCCGGCCCGGTGGCGGGCGCGGACAGGGTGGCGGCAGCCACAACTAACCTGGCCGCATGGTTCTGTGCGTTGAGGTAGAGGTTACCCATGTCTCATCCGCCGCGGCGGACGAGACATGGGTAACCCCGCGCCCACATTGTCAGTCTTGCGTGGTGAAACAGAAAACGTCTCCGTCGCGATGGCCGTTGCAGCTATTGCCGAATGAGGGTGCCGATTGCTTCTCCAGCAAGCGCCCGAGTCAGATTCCCCGGTACCAGGCCATTCACGATTCGAACCTGCTTCATCAGCCTGGCTCTCGTTAAGAGATCGAGGACCGCCGGCTCGACAGGCAGCGTCGGAAAGTTCTTTTCAATCAATTCCGGTGCGCGGATCTCCGGTATGAATTCTGCATTGTGATCGGTGTGTGGATCTTTGGAATAGAGTCCGTCCACATCCTTGAGGAAGATCACACTGCGCGCTCCAAATACTTCGCCCATCAGGTATGATCCTGCATCGCTTCCATGGGGCGGCAGCTTGCCCAATGCCGGCGGGTGTTCCCACAATGCATAGGGAGGAATTCCGTTGAATACGGCGCCTCGGGCGGCGGCGAGCATTGCGGGGAGCAGTTGCACGACAAATGGAGCTTCAAGATAAACGAATCCGTGTTTTGCAAGAAGGCAGGAAACCATATAGGCATTTTGTGCGGAATCCTTGGCGCTGAGGACAGCCAGCGCCCCCGTTGGCAAACCCAGGTCCAGGCCCACCGAGAAGATGTGACGCGAGCGCACGCCCGCACCCACGCCGATGATCATGCGATGGCTCGCCTGGTTGGCAACAATCTCCTCAAGCAAAGGCAAGAGCGCGGCCCGGCCTCGATCGATGATGGAACGGCCCCCGATCTGGATCACATTGACGTCAGGCAGAATGGAGCAGACAGGCCCATCGGTCCGGGAGATCAGGTTCTTGTCCATGAGCGATTCGCGCATCAATGCCGATTGCACATGGTGGGCTGCGGATTCGTGCTTACTCATCGTGTAAATCCATCCTTGTAGATAATCGTTCCCACGGGCTCGCCCTCCAGCGCGGCTGTCAATTGGCCTGGCTTGAGTCCATTCACGAATTGAATTTCGTGGATGTTGCGAGCGTGCATCATGAAATCGAGGACGGCGCGTTCAACGATAAGGTCCTCTAAATCCATGGCCAGCAACTCTTCCACGCTGATTCGGGGGATATGCCGGGATGAAGGGTCCTTCTTGGGGTCGGCCGTATGAAGGCCGTCCTCGTCCTTTACGTAGATCATTTTGCGCGCGCCAAAGACCTCCGCCATCAAAAAGCACCCGCAATCGGTGCGCTGTGGAGGAATGCGGCCGACTGCTGGGTTATGCTCCCACAGCTTGTAAGGGGGCATGCCCTGGCAGACCACGGCGTTACGCTCCATCAGATAATGAGGCATCGTCCCAAATCCTTCCGGCTCGATAAAGGGAATTCCATACTGAGCCAGCAGGTAGTGCAGCATCTGGGCATTCTGCCAGGCGACGGCCGTTCCCAGCACGGTGAGCACTCCGGTAGGCAGGCCAAGATCGATGGCCAGACTGTAGATGTGGCGAGCGCGTGTGCCTGCTCCGGTTCCGAGAATCATCTTTCTATGAGGCAGATTTGCCACAATCTCCTGGACCAGGGGATAGACAGCGCTTCGCCCGCGATCCATGATGCTTTGGCCGCCGATCTTCACTACATTGACCCAGGGCAGGATGGCGAAATCTGGTGTCTTCTCGGTAGCTTTAAGCAATGCGGCATCCGAAAGGGAACCGGACAGAAGCTGCTTGCCGAGCGAGGTGAGTGGGGTTCGATTGTCTGCTCCAGTATCGTTCATCCTGTTGTCTCCGGAAATCCCGGGTTGCTCCTTGT
>JAJZNH010000232.1 GCA_021811745.1 Acidobacteriota bacterium | reverse complement strand
CACATAGAGCGTGACGACCGCGTTCACCTTGATGGTGACGTTGTCGCGGGTGATGACGTCCTGGGGCGGGACCTCGAGCACTTCCTGGCGCAGGGAGATGCGGACCATCTGGTCGATGGGGCGGAAGACGAGGATGATGCCGGGGCCTTTGGGCGCGGGCAGGGCGCGGCCCAGACGGAAGATGACTCCGCGTTCGTATTCGCGGAGGATCTTGATGGAGTTGAGCAGGTAAAGGACAACGATCGCGACCAGGATTAAAGTCGGGATAGGCAGATCGGCAGTGGACATTGGACTTACCTCACTGAGGACGCATTGTACTCCAGAGCTTAATTCGCGTGGGATTCGGGTGGATGAGGCGGCGAAACGGGCGCGACGCGGAGCAACATCTGCTCATGGCCGATGACCTGCACGGTTGCGCCGGAAGGCACGTTCTCGCTGGCCACGGCGCGCCAGATTTCGCCCTCGACCAGCACGTGGCCCTCGGGGTTGAGCGGCTCCATGGCCGTAGCGCTGCTGCCCACCAGGGCGTCCGCGCCCAGCAGGGCCTTTCTGTGCCGCGCGCGCACCACCAGGCGCAACAGGAAGACAGTAATGCCTCCGAATCCGAGGCTGACGGCAATCGCGACCAGCGGGTCCACGCCCATCTGAGGAATTGGAGCGGCGACGAGGGTGAGGGTGCCGAAGGTAAGGCAAGCGATGCCGGCGATGGCCAGCGCGCCGTGGCCGCCGAACTTGGCTTCAAGCACCAGAAAGGTCAATCCGGCCACCAGCAGCATGACCGCCGTATAGCGGATGGGCAGCAGGTTGAGGGCAAAGATGGCGAGCAGCACCATCAAAGTGCCCAGCGCGCCGGGGACGATGGTTCCCGGGGTGTTGAATTCGAGGTAAATGAGCAGCGCTCCGGCGACCAGGAAGAGCAGCGCGATATTCGGGTTCACGAGCCAGCCCAGCAACTCGTCACGCAGAGACGGACGAATGACTTCCACTCGCGCTCCGGCCAGGTGGAGGGTCTGTTTCGTTCCATTGAGGCGCGTAATCTCGCGGCCATTGAGCTCATTGAGCAGTTCGGGCTCGCTGTTCGCAATCAGGTCGATCAGGTGTGCGTTCAGCGCTTCTTCCGCGGTGTAGGAGTGGGAAGATTTCAAGGCTTCCGTCGCGGCCGCAACGTTGCGATTGCGGCGGCTGACATAGGAACGGAGAAAGGCTTCGGCGTCATTTTCGATCTTCTGCGCCTCCGTTGCGTCGGGCTTGGCGAACTCGAAGACCACATGAGCCGCGCCGGCCTCAGTGCCGGGAGCCATGGCGGCAACGTCAGCGGCCTCCAGGATGAAGAATCCAGCCGATCCCGCCCGTGCGCCCGACGGAGCCACGTAGATAATCACCGGAACCCGCGAGCGGAGAATGGCGCCCGCCATCTTCCGCATCGAGTCAACCAGCCCGCCGGGCGTGTTCATCTCCACGAGCAAAGCCGCCGCACCATCGGAGTTGGCGCGTTCCAGGGCGCGTTCCAGTTCGGAGGCGCTGACCGGCTGGATGGTGTCGTCGAGAACGAACTTGTCGACAAGAGGTTGCTGAGGAGGTTGCTGTGCCGACGATTGCCGCGTGGAGACGGGCCCTGCCAAGCCGCAAGCCATTAGCGCCGCCGCTAAGCACTCCATAGCGAATCTGGCTGCCATCCCGCGCCTGCGCCGCATCATCATCCGCCCCCTCTCCGGATCCGGTTGACCTCCGCTTAAGACTTCCGCTCCGGTATCAACTCGCTTCGAGATAACCCGTCAGCAGCCCAACGAAGTTTAGCAGATACGCAACAAAAAGCGCCCTGGAACCCAGATCCAAAGCTTTCCTTGTCTTGCCGGAACTCCGCCGCGGAACTGCCATGCCGGCAAGCATCTGAAGCTGACATCTGGACAGAGACCGATACGAATCCTCCACGGTAATCGCACAGGAAATTTGCTGGAACCTTGTCCACAGGCTCGCCACCCCGGATGCGGCGTACCAAAAATCGGAAACAGGCAAATGGAGATTGCGAACAGATAAGCCGCGGAGGGTATTTTCAAGCGACCGAAGGCAACCCGGTCAGCAATGACATCGAGTCCCGCCGGGAGAACGAAGATTTCTCCGGCCCAGGCTGCCAGTGCGGCGAGTCCAAACCAAAATGCCAAGGCTTGCAGACTTCCGCCGTCGAGCATAGTCACTTTCCTCTGGAAACCTGCTTCCACTATAGGACTGTTTGTTCGCCAGTGAAAAGCAAGCCGCGGAGCCTTGCGCGTGCTACCGCTCCTGGCCCATCTTTGCAATGACTTGCCGGTTCAGTTCCTGCGCTGCCGGGTTTGTCGGGTCCAGTTTTAGGGCCTGGCCGGCCTCGGTATCGGCTGAAGACAGCGCGCCTGCCTCAAGATCGAGGCGCCCCAGCACCAGGTAAGCCTGGGCCGTGGGGTCGAGTGCAAGGGCTTCGAGTGCCTCCTTGCGGGCATCGGCGGCATCTCCGGAGCGCTGGCGAACCTCGGCCAGGCCGGCATGGGCCTGGGCAACTTTATTGTCAGCGGAGATAGCCGACTGATAAAGCCGCTCGGCTTCCAGCAAGAGGCCACGGTCCAGATAGCCCTGTGCCTGGGTTGAGAGCTTGAGTGCCCGCTCACGCGGCGGGAGCGCGGCCAGGTGCGCTTCATCCATCTCATTCATTACCTGTGCGGCCTGACGGAAGGCGGCGGCATCAAAGCCGCGCACGATACGTTCGAGAGGATCGGCTTCGGCGTTCCCCCCGGAGCTTGCGCTTTGCGCGTTAGCCGGCTTTTTCCACGCGGATTGAAGCAACTGGGCCTCGGCGTCGTTGGGCCGCAAGCGCAGGCACTCGGCCAGTTGCGTCATGGCTGCGGCAGCCTCGCCGCGATGTTTAAGGCTTACAGCCAGGTTGAAGCGATAGTCGGGGTTGTTGGGGTCGGCGGTGACCGCCTGACGAAAGAGCGTGGAGCCGTCGTGACCCTCGCGGCTGATCGCGACGCCTTCGTTGTTGACGACCTCAGCTAGCGGCAAGATGCGAGCCACGCCTGCAAAAGCCTGCTGAGCCTGTGGATAATTACCTGAAAACAATAAGGATAGACCGCGGAAAAAGTCGGCTTCCAGAGCGTCGCGGTTGTTGTGCCTTACCCTGGCAAAGGCGTCTGCCGCCTTTTCGTACTCCTGGTCGCTGTAATAGGTGCGTCCCAGCGCCATCCACGCCGAACTGAAGTCGGGACTTAATTTCACTGCCAGCAGCAGGTGGCGGAGCCGCTCCGCCTGGTCAGGCTCGCTGATGCCTCGGATGTACTGCTCGAAAGCATCGAGGCGTGTCCCGGCCCCGGCAGCGATGAAAGTTTGCTCGGAGATGTTCAGGGTCGGATCGAGCTGGCGGGTGAGTTTCCAGGCCAGGGAATCGAAGACGTTCATCATGTCGGTTAACTTGCCAACCGAGGCCACGGCGAGGCTCATGCGCAGGTGCGGCACATCGATCAGGTGCGCCTCGGCCATAAGATCGCCGCCATCCATCCGGTAGCTGCCCACGATGATGGAGTCCGCGTCCAGCGTCTGCGCGATTTTGAGCGCCGTCGCGCGGGAGGGTTGAAAGCCCTGCGGCAGGCCGAGATGGTCCAGTGCGTAGAGGCGGTCGTCGCGGCGCAGGGGAGCAAAACCGGCGGAGGCAAAGCGGCTGCTGAGAATTTCAGCGGCGGCTTCGCGAATCCACTCCAGACTGGGTTGTCCGGTGTTGTTGTCAAAGGGCAGGACCAGGAGGATGCGTCCGCGGTCCTCGGTAGGGGAAGGCGGGCCGTTTGCGGCAACAGCCTGGCTCTGCGCGCAAGCACCTGAAAAGAAAATGCTTGCAATCAAAAGGCCGGTGGTCGCAACGAACCGCCTTAAGCGGCGGGAGCGATTCGGAAACGAGATGAGCACAACAGGTGATTATAGGCTGTGGGGCGTCGGCTATGGCCTTGACCGCTCGCAGCGGAAGGTCAGCGCCCCCAGCGGCGGGCGCCGGATTCGAGGCGCGCTTCGAACTGGCGGTTGAAACGGATCAGGGCGATCCACATGCCATCGTCGTCGCGCCGCCAGACCAGGGTTCCGCCGAGGCGCTGCGCGATCACTTGCGGCGGCAGATCGTAGTGCAGGCCGAAGTAGCGCTCGTCCAGGGCCTCGCTGGCCTTCCCAAGGCTGAAGATCCCTGGAGGAGGGTTGAATTTGGTGGAAAAGACAAGCGCCACGGAATACTTTTCCGGCTCGGCGGCGGCGCGAGCGATCTGGGCAGCAGTGAAATTGTCGATGGCGCAAACCTGGAAGGGATACTTCAGATAGCCGAGTTCGGGGTGGGTCAACTCGTCGGTCATGGGCCAGGCGGTGAGCACGGTGGCTCCGGGGTAGCGCTTCTGGAGCTGGGCGATGCCTGCCAGGTGCATCCGGACCACGTGAGCATAGGCCAGATTGTCCTCCGGGGCGAATCCATAAGGCGGATTGATGAACAGCCCCACGAGAAACGCCGCCGCGGAAAAGACCGCCAGGCCGTGCCAATAAGGAACCCGGCGGTAAAAGGCCGACACCGCCAGCAGCAGCA
The DNA here is from genome assembly GCA_021811745.1 of Acidobacteriota bacterium. The sequence continues at coordinate 86 of JAJZNH010000232.1, read as the reverse complement.
CCAGCGGATACATGGGCAGAAGGTAGCGATTGAGCAGCGCGCCACCCAGCACGCTGAACATGAGCGCATTGGCCAGCAGCAGCACC
>JAJZNH010000472.1 GCA_021811745.1 Acidobacteriota bacterium | reverse complement strand
TGAGGATCAGTCCATAATACCGCCCGGCAATGACTTTCTCGCACAGAGCGATCTGTTGCTCTACCTCATCGTCGCGGGTGGGGCCGTTCCAATAAATTTTCAAGTGATGCCGGAAAGCAGCATCCACTGCCCCGCCATGCTCCGATACCCAAATCTCTTCGGCACTATCGCGGGGAATCACGGCGATCGTCGAGCGCGAGGTGTTGGTGCGGCAGCCCAGGCAACACAAAAGGACGAGCAAACACGCTATTCCACTCTCGCGGCCTATTTTCATAGCGACGATTATATTGTACGGTTGAAGTTCTTGCAGGGTGGCAGCCAGCCGGACTCGCATGATCTGTCTGCTGAACCTGATGCGCAAAGGAACACATTCCGCGCGGAAAGATGGACGGGGTACTCAGTTCTGAGACTTTCATCGAGCACTCACTGTCAGTTACTACCTTAGTATCAGTAAACTCCGTATAAGTTTTAAACTCGCGGCAGGCTTTGCAAAAGCTGCAGGCGCAAAAGAATCGTAATCTGTCAGATAGCATTCTTGAAGCAGGCAATTTTAGTTAAGCTTGGACGAAAGAGCAGATCGGAACAGTTATGGTGAATAGTTCAGTACTTTTTTCCAATCAGGAGATTCATGGTTAAGTTCGATTACCATGGGACTGCGCCGGGATATAGCTCTTGCAGAGTTATTCTTCATTAGTGAAAGTCATGCGAGCGGACATCGATAGCTTCATCGGAGAGAGGCTGTAGCCGCCTGGCGCGAATATGAATGACGCCATGCTGGTTCTGAAGAGGCCCTTCAACAAGCAAAAAGCGTGCGCGTGTGACTACGAGGCGCTCCTGTTCGAAAAGGCCCGGTGACACGATCACGTTCGTGATGCCTGTCTCGTCTTCCATCGAGATAAAGAGAAAGCCCTTCGCCGTGCCAGGCCGCTGGCGCGCGATGACGCAGCCCGCAGAGCGCACCCATGCTCCGCTGGGCTTCTGTTGCAGCTCGGCCGCGGCAAGGATGCCGTGCGCGCGCAAAGCCTCGCGGCGGAACTGCATGGGATGGCGGCCTACGGTGAGGCCGGTTCCGCTGTAATCGGCGACGAGGCGTTCAGTATCTGTCATGGATTGGAGCGGCTGTATCTCGGTTTGATCGCACAGCCACTCGCTTTGTTGGCGCAATAACGGGCCTTCGAGTTTCCCGGCGCGCTCCACCTGCCAGAGCGCATCGCGGCGGTGCTCGATGCCGCTAACGCTGTTGAGTGCGCCAATGCGCGCCAGCAGCGCGAGTTCCTTGCGATTCAGCAACGGTACGCGCAGAGCAAGGTCTTCCGCAGAAGTAAAGGCGCCTTCCTGCGCGCGCGCGGTGACAAGCGCTTCCGCAACCTGGCGGCGCAGGCCACGTGCGTAGCCCATGCCCAGCCGTAGCGACAGTGATCCATCCGGCTCGTGTTCGAGGATGCAAGGCCATTCGGAGATCTGCACGTCGATGGGCTTCACGCGCAATCCGTGCCGGCGCGCATCTGTAACCAACACCGCCGGCGCATAGAAGCCCATCGGCTGATTGTTCAGCAGAGCGCAGGTGAAGGCAGCGAGATATTTCACCTTGAGATAGGCCGAGGCATAGGCGATGAGCGCAAAACTCGCGGCGTGCGACTCGGGAAACCCATACAGCGCAAACGAGCTGATGTTGTCGACAATGCGCTGCTGCGTCTCCTCGTCGATGCCGTTTGCCGTCATGCCTGTGCGCAGGCGGCCTTCTAGATTCTTCATGCGTTCCCAGGAACGGCGCATGCCAACCGTGCGGCGCAACTCCTCAGCCTCCGCGCCGGAGAAGTTGGCGACGGTCATCGCCATGCGCAGGAGCTGCTCCTGAAAGAGCGGCACGCCGAGCGTACGCCGGAGCACGGACTCGAGCAAGGGATGAGGATACGTCACCGGCTCCAATCCCTGGCGGCGCCGCATGTAAGGATGCATCATTTTGCCGACGATTGGGCCGGGCCGGATGATGGCGACCTGTACGACGACATCGTAGAAGTGCTCAGGATGATTCTGCGGCAGCGCGGCCATCTGTGCGCGGCTCTCCACCTGGAACATGCCGATCGTGTCGGCGCGTTGCAGTGTGCGATAGACCTCCGCATCCTCGGGCAGGTGGGCAAGGTCGATGCGCTCGCCATAGTGGCGCGGGATAAGCTCGATGGAGTCCTTGAGCACAGCCATCATGCCCAGCCCAAGCAGATCGACCTTGATGATTCCCATGTCTGCGCAGTCTTCCTTGTCCCACTGAATGACGGTGCGGCCGGGCATCGATGCACGCTCGAGCGGTACAACGCGGTTAAGCAGACCTTTGCAAATGACCATGCCGCCGGAGTGCTGGCCAAGATGGCGCGGCAGTCCCTGCAGGCGCATGGAGAGTTCCAGGTATTTCGCGATACGCGGATGTTGGATGTCAAACCCCGCCTGGCGGAATGAATTGGCCATGGTGTCGGCGGCACCGCGCCACTCCCAGCGCCCGACGAGGCCGGACAGACGGCCGAGCGTCTCTTCATCGAACCCCATCGCCTTGCCTGCTTCGCGCGCTGCCGAGCGGCTGCGATAAGTAATGACGTTGGCCGTCATTGCCGCGCCGAGTTCACCATAGCGCTGATAAATGTATTGAATCGCCTGCTCGCGCATTTGATCGGAAGGCAGATCGAGGTCGATGTCAGGCCATTCGCAGCGGTTCTCGCTCAAGAAGCGCTCAAAGAGCAATTCCATGCCAACGGGATCGACAGCAGTGATCTCAAGCGCATAGCAGACGGCGGAGTTGGCTGCGCTGCCACGGCCCTGAATGAGGATGGCATTGCGCTTGGCGAACTGCACGATGTCCCAGACGATGAGGAAGTAACCGGCAAAGCCCAGCTTCGCGATCAACTTGAGCTCATGCTCGACCTGGGCCCGTGCGCCGCGCATCAGGTCCGCATCGCTCTTCGGTCCGTAACGATTCACCACACCTTTTGCCACAAGCTGGGCGAGGTAGCTGTCCATGGTTTCGCCCGGGGGCACGGCATAATGCGGGAACTCGTAGCCAAGGTCGTTGAGGCGGAACGTGAGGCGCGTGGAGAGTTCGCGCGTGTTGGCGATGGCGTCAGGTATGTCGGCGAAGAGGCGCATCATCTCGCGCGCCGGGCGCAGAAAACGCTGGCTGTTCAGCGACAGCAGACGCCCTGCGCGATCGAGCTGCGCATGATGGCGAATGCACGTGAAGACGTCGAGGATCTCGCGGTCGTAAGCCCTGGCATAGCGCACACCGTTGGTTGCAAGCACCGGAAGATTCAGTGACCGGGCGATGCGCAGCGCGGCGTGGTTGCGCCACTCTTCTTCGCGTTCATGATGGCGCTGCAGTTCGATGCAGACGTTCTCGCACCCGTAGATCGCGATAAGCCGGTCAACGAGCTTGCGGCCGGCAGCTTCTCCACCGTGAACAAGTGCTGAGGCAAGCGGGCCTTCGTCGCCACCGGTAAGGCAGACAAGGCCTTCGGCATATTGAGCAAGTTCCTCCAGTGTGGCCGCGCCTTCTCCCTTGTTCGGCTCGCGCAGCTTGAACGAGGTGATGAGTTGGCAGAGGTTCTGATAGCCGATGCGCGAGGTGCACAAGAGCGGCAAGCGCGCGGGCTCAGGCATGCGCCGCATCGGAAGCCACTCGGCGGCCAGCAGACGTGGACCTAAGCCGGTGACTGCAATCTCCGCGCCGACGTGCGCGGCCACGCCTGCGCGCACAGCCGCGGTGTGAAAGCGCGTTGCTCCGTAGACGCCGTTGCGATCGAGCAACGCAACGGCCGGCATCTGCAACTCGGCGGCGCGTTCGATGAGGTCTTCAGGCTGCGAAGCTCCCTCAAGAAAGCTGAAGGCGCTCGCGGCGTGAAGCTCGATGTAATCGTCAATCATAGAGGCCGGCCATCTGCCAGGCCTTCTCGATAGGCGCGAAGGCGAGGCAGCAGTAGAGCAATTCTCCGGCGGCGTTGCGCGCGATCACGTCCCACTGTTGCACAGCCCAGAGCGTCGGACTCCACCATTCGCCGCTCGCAATCCATGGTCCGTAGGCTCGCTCCACATGATAGCGCGTTGCGCGAAAGACGAAGGCCTCGGGCGTCCTGCCGCGCAGGGTGATGCTCAGCGGTTCAGCCGGGCGCAACATGCGCAGAGCGCCGCGCGTCGGCCGCGGCTCGCTGCTGCGCGAAGTTTCTCTGCCTGCGGAAGTAGCGCGAAAGGCTGCAATCTCAAAGCTGCCGGTGCGGTGGGTATCCTTGAGCACGGGCATACCAACACAGTCGTCGCCGACGATCGAGCGTAGCCGCGCCAGCGTGACATCAAGCTTGTCCGGCTCCGGCGATTGGGGTGAAAACAGGCCGAGTTGGACTTTGCCGCGGCTGCCGGTTTCAGCCGTCAGCGTGACGCCGAGGATCGCAGCCTGCGGTGGATGCGCGGCAAGATCGAGTTGCACAAGTTTCATCCAGAGCTGCAGATCGTTTCCGGCGAGCGCTGGGCGAACTGCGCGTCTGTGTTCCGCGCCACCATCCAGCCGGAGCACGATCGTGACTGCGGCCAGAGTGGCCAGGTGGCTCGTAGCGCGCGCAATCAACTGTTCGAGAAGCACGCGTAGAACAAATAACAGCGAGTCGAGCAGCTCGACTGGTGTATCGAGCTCAATTCTC
>JAJZNH010000397.1:915-4677 GCA_021811745.1 Acidobacteriota bacterium | reverse complement strand
CTTCCGACAATATGAAGTCGATAGGCCGCCCCTGGCTCACCTTGATGATCGACGCGTTTTCAAGGAGAGTGGTCGGCTTTTATCTCACCTTCGATGAGCCGAGCTACAGGAGCTGCATGATCGTTCTCCGGGACTGCGTCCGTCGCCCCGATGCTATAGAGATGCCGTGCATGGATTGCATCTCGAGCACGTGTAATGACCGGAATATCGGGACGGATCGCGTGCACGTAGGCGACGATCCCATCAATCACTTCGCCAGCATCGATCGTGAGAATCACACCGGTCGCATCCTCCAGGCCGCAGGCTTTGAGAAATTCCCGATTGGAGGCATCGCCGTAGAAAACCTCGTGTCCTTCATGACGATCGCGCACGACGGCGAACGGATCGTTGTCAATTGCGATGTTTGGGACCCGATGTTGCCGCAGGATCGAACACACTACTTTTCCAACACGCCCATAACCAATGACGATGGCATGCCTTTCCTTTCCTGCCGGCCGGGCCAGCAGTTCGGGATCGATGGTCCCATTTTTCAAATACACTTTGTTGAGGCGCTGCGCCGCCATGGAAAGCACAGGCGTCGCGGCCATCGTAACCGCGGTTACAGCGAGCCAATAGCTCGACACGCCGGGATTGACCAGTTTCACCGTTGTGGCCATCCCTATGCCGACAAAGGCGAATTCGCCACCAGGGCCGAGGAGCAGGCCCGTCTCGATCGCATTGGGCCATGAAAACCGGAACAGCCTGGTGAGTCCAGTGATGATGATCGCCTTGGCCGCGATCAGACCCAAAACAGATGCCAGCAACCCGACCGGATAACGCATCAGTTCGCGGACGTCGATCTTCATGCCGACGGTGAAGAAGAAAATCCCGAGCAAAAGTCCTTTAAAGGGTTCCACGGTTGTCTGGATCGCTTTGCGGAACTCAGTTTCGGCAAGCAGCAACCCCGCGACGAATGCGCCGAGCGCCATGGAAAGACCTGCCTGATGAGCAATCAAGCCGGTGGAGACAATCACAAAAAGAACCGCCGCAATAAAAATCTCGCTTGATTTGGCGGCGGCAACCACGCGGAAAAGCGGACTCATCAAGACTCGGCCCAGAACGACGATGATGACCAGCGCGACAGCCGCCTGCACCAGGGCCCTGACGAGACTTGCCAGAACCGATCCATGAGAAATTCCGGGCGAAGTTCCGGCGCCGATGGAAATGAACATCAGGATCGGGATGACCGCAATGTCCTGTGCGAGCAGAAGTGCAAAACTGGCGCGCCCCACGCTCGTCGACATGCGCCCCTGTTTTGACAGGAGCTCAAGCACAATGGCGGTGGAAGAGAGCGAAAGGCTTGCGCCCAGAACGATTGCCGCCGAAGAATCCTGCCCCATTTTCAAGGCAATCACGGTGAAAAGCGCCGCAGTCAGCACAACCTGCAAGCTCCCCATGCCCGCAACCAGATGACGCATGGTAACCAGGCGCTGCGGAGAGAGTTCAAGCCCGATCAGAAAGAACAGGAAAACAACGCCTAATTCCGCAATCCCTGCAATATTGTCGGCATCGACGATCGTTAGCCAATATAGCGGAGGAAACTTGTCGATGAGCGACCCGAGCCCGAGCGGTCCCAGCAGCGCACCCGCGCCCAGGTAACAGAGGATCGGATTCAACCTCCATCGGCGCAAGACCGGGACGAGGATACCCGCTGTCCCAAGCACTATGAGTGCGTCGCTGTAAACACTGACGTTGATCGTGGCAACCACGAAGCCTCCGTTCCTGCGAATCGCGATCACACCACAGGCCACGGACTCTGCCAGAGAGCGCAGGCTTCGAGACAGACCCCGCAGGTCCCACTGGATGGATAAGCCAAAAAGTACTCCCATCCTGTGCGCGGAAGCAAATCACGCAGAAGCGTAATAATGACCGATTTGGGTCTTCGCTTGTGACTGAACAGCGCCGCCCCGGAAACAATGCCAGCTTCAGATCGACTGCACCGGCACGAGCGTCAGATCGTCGACCAGGCCGACTTCCTTTTGCACGAAGGGCTCGCCGTACCGCACGCCGGCCAGCAGGCCGTAGTGGCGCGCCTCGGCAAACGTGCGCTCGCGAATCTCTTCCTCAGGCACAAACAGACCGCTGCCGGCCGACTGATTGGCGTACTGCGAGCGGTAGGCCATCAGCGCGGCGTGGCGCTGCTCGATGAAGGCCGTGATGTCCACGACGAAGCTGGGCCGCACGTCGGCGTAAAGGCTGGCGTAGAGGATCTTGAAGGGCCGATGCGGCTCGGTGCCGGTTTCAATCTTCCTGAGCCCGGAGAGAAAGCATGCCTCGTAGCCGAGCGTGGCCACAATCGCATGATCCGGATGCCGCGCCTGCCAATAAGGCAGGATGACCACGCGCGGACGCAGCAGGCGCAGGACGCGCACGATCTCAATGCGGTTTACAAGGGTATTTTCGACCGCTCCGTCGGGCAGGTTCAGCGCCTGGCGCCAACCCGCTCCTAGGATGCGTGCCGCTTCGGCGGCCTCGCGGGCGCGCTCTTCCGCGCTTCCCCGCGTGCCGGCTTCGCCCTGGGTCAGATCGAGGATAGCCGTTCGCAGCCCCCGCGCGGCCATGCGCAGCAGCGTGCCGCCACAGGTTTGCTCCACGTCGTCCCGGTGGGCGGCGATCGCCAGTACATCAGCCGCCGGAGGATCGGAGACAGACCGTGCGCTCATGGGCTAGTAGACGGTGTTATTGGCGTCGCTAATGGCATCCATATAGGCCACATCAGAAGCCACGCCGGTCACGGTCACGTACTGGTTATCGTACATGGTGCCGTCGGTCGTCGAGTAGATATACACCTGGCCCCCTTGGGCCACGTATATCTTGTGAAAATTCGTGATGGAGGCGATTCCGGTAAGGTCGCCGATATACGGCTCCAGCATGACTACCTGATTGGTCGATGTATTGAACATCGTCAGGCAGCCGAAGGGCTGCTTGTGGATGTAGCGCTCACCCTGGTTGCACTTCGTCATGCCAATCCACAGAGTGTTGTCATCTGCCTGAAGCATGCGGCTGGGACCGCCCGGAAGGCCATCGCTGATCGAGACGGGGTTAGGCGATGAACTTGTAGATGGCATTACGGTATTGTTGGTCAGATCCAGCAACGTAAGATAGCCGCCGAAGTATCCATCCGGCATCAGCCGCTGGCCCACGACATACATGGTGTGGGAATAAATAAGAGCATTGCTGGCGGCAACCACGGGCACTGTGACCATGGGCGTAGTATGCAGATTCGCGCATGGCGCGGCATTGCACGGAAGCAGACCGGATTGCTGACCAACCATGAAGATCATTGGACCAACCGGAAGTACGGAAACGGACGACTTGGTGCCGCCGCATTCGGCGCCACAACTCAGAACGTATGCGGTGCTCCCATCGGCCGAAAAGATAGCTTTGACGGGGCGGTCAAAGACAAGCGGCGCTCCATAGTAGTGGCCGGTCGAGTCGGTGTTGTCAGGGCTCTGGACCTGGTAGACACACCAGGCAGGAGCATTCTGCGGCTCGCAGTCCATGGCCGCCTTGGGCCAGGTTCCCGGTCCTCCGGAATAGGAAAAACTCTCCGCAGCCGACAGTTTGCGCGCATAGTACGCAAAATTCGAGTTCTGCACAAATGCCATCGCCACGGAGCCGCCCGGATTGACGCTGACGCGGTATACGCCGGGAAGGCTCAGCCCATACGAGGCGCCGGTCGTCTGATCCACCACCGTAAGCACATTGGCTTCCTGACTGGCT
>JAJZNH010000397.1:493-905 GCA_021811745.1 Acidobacteriota bacterium | reverse complement strand
CGAAGACGTAGTTCCCATTGCGCGTGATGAAGATGCTCGACGAGGGGCCGTTCAGGTGCGCGACGGTGCCCGTGGTTTTCTCCGTGGAATAATTGGCCAGCGTAAAGCTGCCATCCCCGGCGGAATAGACGGCGCCCAATTGCTCCTCGGGCATGTTCTGAATCGTAACGGGCTCCGCGCCGCCAAATCCCGACAACTGAAAGGTCGGCGGCAAGGTGTTGTATCCGCTGCGAATGTCATAATAGGCATCCACAATCTCCAGTTCGCCTTTGGAGAGGATGCCGGGGTTCTGGACGGCAATCAAAACCCGGTTGAGTACTCCGCTCGGCGGAAGCGGCCGGCCGGCAAAATAGGTCGTGGCTCCGCAACCAGCCAGCGCGGCTGAAACCGCCAACGAGACGGCGGCGCTTAT
>JAJZNH010000397.1:0-483 GCA_021811745.1 Acidobacteriota bacterium | reverse complement strand
AAGCTTCTCTTCTTCAATATCCCCTACCTCGATACAAAGCACGAAGCAAGCCGCGGCGATCGGCCGAGGCCAGCAACTGCAACGTGGATAAGTCCAAGATTGACAGTCACCGATGCTTCCCGGGGCTCAGAAACCCCAAGCTCGGAACCAGTTTCTTCCCAGGTTATGACTTCCGAAGTATAACAAAGCGAGCCGGACCTCTGGCGTGGTCCGGGCCCGTGCCTTAGCATGACAAGAGAATGGCTAAATTCACCGAAATCTTCGCCGACCGCCCCCTGCTCGCCGACGGAGCCATGGGGACGGTGCTTTACAGCCGCGGCATCTTCATCAACCGCTGTTACGACGAATTGAATCTGTCTGACCCTGCGCTGATCCTCTCGGTGCATGAGGAGTATCTGCAGGCCGGCGCCGAGATTCTTGAAACCAACACCTTCGGCGCCAACCGCATGAGGCTGGCTCGCCACGGACTGGCCGCGAAGGTGC
>JAJZNH010000938.1 GCA_021811745.1 Acidobacteriota bacterium | reverse complement strand
GTCTAAAACCCTCGCTCATTCTGCGGCACTTACGGCACGACTAAAGTCATGCCCTGACACAAAGCACCTGGCTGATTGAGTTTGCAGCTCGCCGCGGCGAGTGAAGCCGCGCCCTTTCAAAGCACGGGGCTTCGGCGGCATCTTCAGCCGTAACTGGCGCAAAATCAATCCAGTCTTTCGCCCGGCGCGGTTTCTCCGGCCAAACTCTCCCTCGGTTGGCACCCCACGGGAGATCAGACCGGCGATCACTGATCGCCGGTGCTGTTGCCCTGACTGCTGCCTCTACTTACGCGTGGTGGGGGAAGATGGGAGTGGCGTCAGCGGCGCTGGCGACCAAGTGGCTCTCCTCTTCCGGGGTGATGGGCTGGAAGTTCTGGGCCACGTACATGGCCAGCGGGAAGTAGCGCTCGTCGCCGGGCGGAATAGCGGCGGTGATGCGCTGGGAAAGCGTCCAGCGCAGGGCCAGCGCGGCCTGGTCCGGCACCGAACAGGGCTCGTACCACTCCTTCGGATTGGGCTTTTCGCCTTTCGCCATTCCGGCGGGCCATTGCGATTTGGCCATGGCCTTGATGGCCAGCATGCCGGCGCCTTTTTCATGCACGCGCGCGATCACTCGCGGCCCGAAGTTTCTCTTCGTGGCGAGAACGAAGTTGATGGGGAACAGCACCGTATCAAAATCAAAGTGATCGAGAAGAGCCAGCGCCGCCTCCTCTGAGTGGGCTGAAAAACCCAGATAGCGGATCTTGCCCGCCTTGCGGCCCTCTTCAAAGGCCTCCTGCGCGCCGCCCGGGCCCATGATGCGGTTCACGTCCTCAATGGTGGTGACGGCGTGATGCTGGTAGAGGTCCACGTGATCCGTCTCAAGCAGCTTGAGTGAATTATCGAGCGCAGCCGCCGCCTCAGCCTTGTCGCGCTTGCCGGTTTTGCAGGCCAGGAAGAAATTGTTGCGGTAAGGTTTGAGCGCGGGCCCAAGTCGTTCCTGCGCGTCGCCGTAGCTGGGGGCTACGTCCACGTAATTGATCCCCACCTCATGCGCCTGGGCCACGGTGTTGTTGGCCACGGCCTGTTCCGCGTTCATAATGACGATGCCGCCCAAGCCGATGATCGAGAGATCCTGGCCGGTCTTTCCCAGCCGCCGCTTCGGGATGGGCTTGAAGCCTTGGCCGGGCGGCACGGGCGTTGCTGCGGATAATCCCGGCGCGGCCGCCCATCCTGCCGCCAGTGCACCGGTCGTAAGAAAGCCTCTCCGATCCATAACATCCTCCTTGGGTTTGAGAATTGAAACTGTCTTGCCGCGTTGCGCCTGAGGGTTTGGCGGCTGCCCCGGATAAGGGGCCAGTAGCTTCCATCGGCGATCCTGGGGGCCCAGGTCTCGATTCCGGGACCTGCATTCATAATAACGTCAGCCTGCAAGCGGCCGGCATCCAAAGAAGCGCAACTGCGGACGGCGTGGTAACCACCGGGTTCGCAAGCCACCGGTTTCATGGGCCGGCTGGACTATCTATACCCGGCAGATCAGGTGATTGTCCAGCAGATCGCGGTCGATCTCGGCCCCTAGTCCCGGTACCTGCGGCACGTTTACGTACCCCTCGTCATCAATCCGGATGGGGTTCCTCACGCCGAAGCTGAAAGGCTCCTGCGGAATGAGCACTTCGAAGTATTCGCAGTTGCGAATGGCGCAGCTCACGTGCAGGTTCGCCAGATCGAGCAGCGCGTTGGTGGTCGTATGCACTTCGCAGTTCACGCCGAAGGCCTCGCAAAGCGCCGCCGTCTTCATCAGGCCCGTCACGCCGCCCTTCCACGAAACATCGCTACGGACAATATCAACGGCGCGTTGCGCCAGATACTGCGTTGTGCTGAACAGTCCACCTGGAGTGGACTCGACACCCGCGATGGGAATCTCCAGCGCCCGGCACAGCTCCTGGTAGCCGTAGAGGTCGTAGTCGGAGAGCGGCTCTTCAAACCAGTAGTAGTTCAACCGCTCCAGTTCGCGCCCGATCCTGAGCGCCTGCTGCTGGTTGTAGCCCGCAACCGGATCGGACATCAGGACCATCTCGTCGCCCAACTCCGAGCGCAGGGCGCGATACGCCTCCACATCCCGCGCCGGGTCGCCCCAGGGATGAATCTTGTAGGCGCGGTAGCCCTGCTTGCGGTACTCCCTGGCCTGCTGAACAAAGGCCTCGGCCGAAGGCAGAATCAGCGAGCTGGCGTAGGCGGGCAACTTCGTGCGGTAGGCGCCCAGCAGGCGGTAGAGCGGCAGCCCGGCGGCCTTGGCGCCTAAGTCCCACAGCGCCACATCGACCGGGCCATGCGCGTAAATGGGAAGAAATCCCCACCAGCGGTCCATGCGCCGCACTTCCTGCCAGAGCAGCTCGCGATCGAGCGGATCCTTGCCGATCAGCAGCGGGCGAATGATGCTGCCGATCAGGTGCGCGGTTGCCTGTCCGCTGCGTCCACCCCAGGCAAAAGCGTTGCCCTCGATGCCCTCATCGGTTTTGATCTCGATGAAGACGATATCGTGCGCGGCCTTGCCGCCTTTCACGCCTGCTGAAACCATCTCGCAGTGAGGATTCGCAATCACGCTGATGGCAATTTCCGTAATCTTCACAAGCAATCTCCCGTTCTCACCGCTCAGGATCCACCGGATAGCCGCGGCTCACGTAACTGTCAATGATGCCGGCATAAACCGACTTCCACCCGCCCTCGAACTCCTCCGGAGGAATGCCATCAGGCCAGACGCTGATGTAGAGGTAATGCAGCTCGCGATCAGGCAGCAGATTTTCAACCCAGTGCTCGGTGCGCGGAGGAACAAAGGCAACCGCCGGCGCCGTGACGCGCTTCGATTCCCCGCCGATGAAAATCTTCGCCTCGCCGCTCCAGATCAGGTAGATCTGCATAAAGGTCTCATGGCTGTTCGGCGGGGTGGCGCCGCCGGGCCGCACCATCTGCAGCACGGCCTCACAGGCTTTGGTTTCGTCGCGCGGCAGCAGCATGACGAATTCATTGCCCGCGCAGCGGAAGGGCTCGCCTTCGCTGAATTGCTTCACGTAGATCATGTCTCTCCCGTGGTATTGCAGTGACGATCAGAGGCTCAGGCGGAACCGTCGAGCGCCGGTTTGCCGTCAGGCGAACACGGCATTGAAGCTCGGATTCAACCGATCCTGCTGCAATTATCCACGACCTAACAGAGCACGTTTCCGCTGCAAGAGGCTCTGGTTTCAACTATCGGAATGGCGAGACATGAGTTCAGGACGTGGCGCAATCGCCAGAAAGGCGACAACTCTGACTTTGCCGCGCTTGCCTTCCTTGCTATCCTTTCCCCACATGGAAATCGCGGCGATTCAGACGCATGGCCTCACGCGGTCCTTCGATGAGCTGGTTGCTGTCAACAACGTCACGCTCCGTGTGGCGCAGGGACAGTTCTTCGGTTTTCTGGGGCCAAACGGAGCCGGTAAATCCACAACGATCAAAATGCTTACCGGCCTGCTGGAACCAACCGCGGGAAGCATCGAGATCCTGGGCCAGCCGTTGAATGCCAGCGCGCTTGAACTCAAGCGTCAGATTGGCGTGGTGCCCGAAGGCATGGCTCTGCTGGGGCGGCTGACCGCGCCCGAGTACCTGCACTTTGTGGGGCGCATGTACGGCCTGGACCGCGAGACCACCGCGCGCCGGACCGAAGAGCTGCTTGACTTCATGCAACTGGCCGGCGACAGCCGCAAACTCGTCACTGACTTCTCGCACGGCATGCAGAAGAAGCTGGCGCTGGCCGCCGCCGTCATTCACGGCCCCAAAGTGCTCTTCCTCGACGAGCCGTTCGAGGGAGTGGACGCCATCGCCGCGGGCATGCTGAAGACCATGCTGCAAGGCATGATCCAGCGCGGCGCGACGATCTTTCTCACCAGCCACGTGCTGGAAATCGTCGAGCGCCTCTGCAGCCACGTGGCCATCATTCACCAGGGCCGCCTGGTCGCCAACGGATCCCTTGATGAATTGCGCGCGGGTGTGGCTTCCACGTTGCCCGGCACCGAGAGCAGCCAGCGTCTTACGCTCGAAGAGATCTTTCTCTCGATCGTCGGAGCCAACGGAACGGAGCCTGCCCAGGAGCTGTCATGGCTGGCATAAGCGGCGCCGGCAGGTACGGGCGCAGCGAGACGCCCGTCCACTGGGCCCCGGCCACGGGCGGCATTTTCAGCCGGCTGGCGCTGGCGCAGTACGCGGCGTTGACCGCCATGCGCTGGCATGCCTTCCGCAACGGAATGCGCTCGACCCGCGGCGCGCTGGAGGCGGCCGCCGGCGGCCTCAATTATCTCGTGTACGCCGGGATGGGTCTCAGCGTGGGCGCCGGCCTGGGCGCGAGCGCATACTACCTGACCTCTCACAACCACCTGTGGGCGTTGCCAGCTCTGCTGTGGACCGTGTTCTTCGTCTGGCAGACAACGCCTATAGCAGTGGCCTCCTTTCAGCAGCAATTCGATTTGGCTGGCCTGCTCCGCTTTCCGCTGGGCTTCCGGCCGTTCTTTGTACTCCATCTTCTCTTCGGCCTGATCGATATCTCCGCCGTACTCGGCGCTTTGGCGAGTTTTGGAATCTGGATTGGAATTGTCCTGGTCCGACCCGATCTCTCTACGTGGGTTGCGCTGGTCCTGGTTGTCTTCGGCATCTTCAACGTCCTGCTTTCACGCG
>JAJZNH010000145.1 GCA_021811745.1 Acidobacteriota bacterium | reverse complement strand
CCATGCCGGCGTCGCCGGCGGCGCTCAGGTTTTTGGTGGGATAAAAGCTGAAGGCGGCGGCATCGCCGAGGGAGCCAGCCTTTACGCCGTTCCATTCCGCACCCCATGCCTGCGCGGCGTCTTCGATAAGGATCAGCCCGTGCTCTTGCGCAATTCGGGAAAAAGCTGCCCAATCGGCGCACTGGCCGTAAAGATGCACCGGAAGAACAGCGCGGACGGATTTGCTCCGCGGGCCCTCCAGGACGGCTTCCACCGCCGTGGGGTCCAGATTGAAGGTATCCGGGGCTATATCCGCCAACAGCGGGCGGGCACCGGCACGGAGAATCGAGCTGACCGATGCAAAAAAACTGAACGGGGTAGTCACCACGGCCACGCCGGGGCCGAAACCTGCGGCGGTGAGCGCCAGCCACAGCGCATCGGTACCCGAGGAGCAACCAATTGCATGAGCCACCGCAAGTTGCCCGGCCGCTGCACGCTCGAAAGAATTTACCTGCTCTCCAAGCACGAACTGCTGCGTCTCTATAACAAATTCAACAGATTCCAAAAGCTCCTGGCGGAGCGTCCGGTACTGCCGGGCGAGATCGAGCATGGGTACGGGCTGAGTGCGGCTGGCGTCAGCGTGCGGCGCTGGAGGGGTGTCTTGCACCTGTTTATGGTATCAGCCGCACAGCCCGTTTTGTCCCAACTTGGGACACCGCCGGGCAGGCCGGAGCGAGTTTACAGGGAGGCGGAGTTGAAAACGAGAGCAAACCTCTATATTGTTGAACCATTCGGGCCCATGGCGGCAAGGGAGACTCCTAGGCCGCCCAACGTAGCGTGTTTTTTTCATCCGAATGCGATGCAGGAAAAACAAAAACCACAGGCAGAACCAAGGAGATCGGCAATGGAGAACAAGCCGGCACAAAATATTCAGGACACATTCCTCAACACAGTCCGCAAAGACAAAACCCCGATTACGATTTATCTGGTCAGCGGCGTGAAGCTCACCGGAAAGATCCGGTCCTTTGACAAATACTCCGTGCTGCTTGAAAACAACAGCCAGGAGCAGCTGATCTTCAAGCACGCCATATCCACCGTGGTCAGCAGCCGAGCGGTGATGCATGCCGAACATCGTCCGGCGGCGGTACCAACGGCAATCAGCTCGGCTCCGTCCGTGGTACCGGCTGCGTCTCCCGCGACAGCTGAGCAGCGGTAACAGGACAGTACGCGGCATAGACTGGCAGGCGCGGTGAGACGGACGGGCGGCGCCGTACGCGCAGGGTTCGCAGGAACGGGTTCCGGACGCCCGGGCGAAAGGCCCGGCCCCGCAGCGGGAGGTCATATTCGCTGGGGCGGAAAGCCGGAGCGTGCCGTTCTGGTCGGTGTGGACCTGTGGGCTTTGTCGCGCCGCAATCGGACATCCGTTTCCGACGCCCAGCGCATAGCGCCATGCGTGGACTCGCTGGCGCTGGGTGAAGCTGCGCCGGAATCGGCGCCGTTGCCGCGCGCAACGGCTCAGACGCATTTGCGCCGCCCACCGGGCTCGACAGAACTCAGCGCCGAGGAGTCTCTGGCCGAGTTTCGTGAATTGGTGACGAGCGCGGGCGGCGAGGTGGCGGCCGAGCTGCTGCAAAGACGCCCGCGGCCTGATCCGGCTACCCTGATCGGCTCCGGCAAGGTGGAAGAGGTCGCTGGGGTGGCGACCTCGACCCAGGCCGACCTGGTGCTCTTCGACCACGACCTTTCGCCGACCCAACTGCGCAACCTGGAGGCCGCGCTTCCCTGCCGCGTGCTCGATCGCACCCAGCTCATCCTGGATATCTTTGCGCGGCACGCCCGGACGCGCGAGGGACAGTTGCAGGTGGAGCTGGCGCAGCTTGAGTATCTGCTGCCGCGGCTCACCGGAAGGGGCAAGGCGATGTCGCAACTGGGAGGCGGCATCGGCACCAGGGGCCCCGGCGAAACTCAGCTTGAAACTGACCGCCGGCGTATTCAGCGCCGTATCGACCAGCTCAAGCGCGACCTGGACACAGTGCGCCGCGTGCGCAAGCAGCAACGGCAGCGGCGCGAGGCGGTTCCCGTGCCCACGGTAGCGCTGGTGGGCTACACCAACGCCGGCAAGAGCACGCTCTTCAACTGCCTGACCGGCGCCGGCGTCCTGGCATCTTCCTACATGTTTGCCACCCTCGATCCCAAGCTTCGCGCAGTTGAGCTGCCCAGCCGGCGGCGGGTGCTGCTCTCTGACACGGTCGGATTCATCCGCAACCTGCCGCATACGCTGGTCACCAGCTTCCGCGCCACGCTGGAAGAGGTGTCGAAGGCCGAAGTGCTGCTGCATGTCCGCGATGCCGCCTCACCTTACGGCGAGGAGCAGAAGCTGCAGGTGGAGCGGGTGCTGGGTGAGCTTGAGGCTCTGGACAAACCGCGCATCGAGGTGCTGAACAAGATCGATCTGCTCGGAACGACAGAGCGCGATAGCCTGCTTAGCCGCGGCGCGGTCGCGGTCTCGGCACTCACCGGCGAGGGAATGGACGGGCTGCTCAAGGCCCTCGATGAAGCCTTGTACTCCGATCCCGTCATCGAGACGGTGCTCCGGGTGCCGCAGCAGGACGGTACGGCGCTGGCCATGATCGATGCCGGGATGGTTGTGCACCAAAGGGAGTATGAGGGCGAGATGGTCCGGCTTACTGTCAGCGGGCCTGCGTCTCTCGTTGGCCGGCTGCGCAAGTACCGCGCTCAGGACAATTGAACGCGTTTTATCAAGTCATGCATCGCGGTGGCCTATCATGGGATAATCGCCGCTCGCGCTGATATTTCTCTTCGCCGCAGAGCGGCACTTTCCCGGCAGCAAAGGAACTGCTATGAATTCTGTCTCGGGCGGCGACGACCGCTCCATCCTTACGCTCTCGAGCCGCGAAGTCTATCGCAACCACTGGATGCGCCTGCGCGAGGACGAGATTCTGCGCTCGAACGGGCAAAAGGGGATTTACGGCGTGGTGGAGAAGGATGATGCGGCCATCATTCTGCCCATCGACAAAGGCCGTGTGTGGCTGGTGGAACAGTACCGCTACACGATCGAGGAGCGGGCTCTGGAGCTGCCCCAGGGCGCCTGGGAGATGGCGATCAAAGATCCCGAGGAACTGGCTCGCGGCGAACTGCGCGAGGAGCTTGGCCTGAATGCGGCGAAGATGATCCACCTGGGCACGCTCTGGATCGCATACGGATTCACCCGCCAAAAGCAGCACGTCTATCTGGCCACCGGCCTTACGCTGACCGGGAAAGACCCCGATGACGAAGAGCACGACCTGACCCACCGTACCGTGCCAGTGGAGGAATTTGAGCAGATGATGCTCGACGGAAAAGTCCGCGACAACTGCACGGTTGCGGCGTGGGGGTTGTATCTAATGTGGAAGGCGCGGCAGAAGCAGGAACAGTAATGCCTTTACCGCGCCAATAGAAAGCTGCTTACGCCCGCTCCCCAATGGGGATGTAGCGCGATGGATAGGCGGGCCCGATGTACTCGGCGCGGGGCCGGATGAGCCGGTTGTCGTCCAGCTGCTCAATCACATGCGCGGCCCAGCCGGCGATGCGGCTGACGGCGAAGATGGGCGTGAAGAGGTCGATATCGATGCCCAGCGTCGAGTAGGTTGAGGCCGAATAGAAGTCCACATTGGCATTGAGCTTCTTTTCTTTGTTGATGAAGAGCTCGACGGCGCGGGACATCTCGAACCACTTGGGCTGTCCAGCATCCTTCCCTAGTTGCTCGCTCATGCGGCGCAGGTGAGTGGCGCGGGGATCTTCGGTCTTATAGACGCGGTGGCCGAAGCCGGAGACCTTCTGCTTGGCGGCGAGCATGCCCTTTACGTACTCAACGGGATCGGCTCCCTGCTTGTCGATTGTGAGCAGCATGCGCATCACGGCCTCATTGGCGCCGCCGTGCAGTGGGCCCTTCAGCGCGCCGATGGCCCCGGTAATGGCCGAATGAATATCGGAAAGCGTGGCCGCGATCACCCGCGCGGCAAAGGTGGAAGCATTCAGTTCGTGATCGGCGTGCAGCACCAGCGCGATATCCAGGGTGCGGGTCGCGGTTTCGGACGGCTTTACGCCATTCAGCATCCACAGAAAGTTAGCGGCGTGACTCAGCGAGCGATCGGGCGGAACAATCTCCTTGCCCTTGCGAAGCCGGTCGTAAATAGCCACGATCATGGCAATCTGCGCGGTCAGATTGTAGGCCTTGCGCACATTGGCATCGTGGGAGTTGTCCTTCTCGTCGGCGTCGTAAAAGCTGAGCGCGGAGACAGCAGTGCGCAGCACTTCCATCGGCGTGGCTGTCTTGGGAAATGCCCGCAGCATGTCGATGATGCGCTGGTCGAGTGAACGGGCCAGCGCCAGTTGCGACTGGAATTCGCGCAGCGCAAGCTGGTTGGGCAGCATGCCGTTCCACAGCAGATAGGTTGTCTC
The DNA here is from genome assembly GCA_021811745.1 of Acidobacteriota bacterium. The sequence continues at coordinate 247 of JAJZNH010000145.1, read as the reverse complement.
TTCGAAAGTTGATTTCTCAGCCAACTCGTGTATGTCGATTCCCCGGTAGGACAGTACGCCCGCCTCTCCATCGATCCAACAAATACCGGAATTTGCTGCAACAATTCCTTCCAACCCTTTTCCAGCGACAGCAGTCGACATAACCCGAGAGTCTCCTTTTTCTTTTGATGTTTTTTGCGTTGCGGCGGTCTTTCCCACCCTAAAAAACGGGCCAAGCGCCTCAGTACTTCAAGCCATGTTTATATCT
>JAJZNH010000637.1 GCA_021811745.1 Acidobacteriota bacterium | reverse complement strand
CGATCTGGCCGGGGCATGGGCGTGGCTGCGCTGGGCGCTGGTGCGCAATCCCGATCACGATGAAGCCTTGAACATGCAGGGAATTCTCCTGCACAGGGAGGGGCGGTTCACCGAGGCGATCGCGCTCTTCGAGCGGGCTCAAGCTCTGGGCAGCCGGGCGGCGGCGTCGAACCGCGGCAATTCGCTGCTGGATTTGGGGCGGATGGACGAGGCGCTGAAGGCCCACGAACAGGCGGTTGAAGACGATCCCTCCCACGCCGGCGCACAGTACAACCTGGCGCTGACGCGGCTGCGGCTAGGCGATTGGGAGCGCGGTTGGGCCGGGTATGAGGCGCGTTGGCGGTTCCGCGAGGTGCACAGGAAGCCGAGACGCTTCCGGCGACCGCGTTGGAACGGCCAGGCGCTCGCCGGAGAGCGCGTGCTGCTTCACGCCGAACAGGGACTGGGCGACACGATCCAGTTCTGCCGGTACGCAGCGCTGGTTGCGGCGCGGGGAGGCGTGCCGGTGCTGGAGGTGCAAGCGCCGGTGGAGCGGCTCCTGCGGTCGCTTGCAGTGGTGCGCGCTGGATGCACAGAGGTCGTGACGATGGGCGGACATGAGACAGAAAAGGACGCGAGATTCGATCTGGAATGTCCGCTGATGAGTCTGCCGGCAGTCTTTGGAACCACGACGGCGACAGTTCCGTGGGATGGGCCTTACCTGGGCTCTGATCCGGTGGAGGCTTGGCAGAAACGGATACAGTTCCCGAATGTGGGGCCGGGCCCACGTGTGGGGATTGCGTGGGCGGGAAATCCGGGCTACAAGGCCGACCACTTGCGGTCGATGAAACTCCGGACGCTCACGCCGCTGCTCCGCGCCGTGAAGGCAACCTGGATCTCTCTGCAGAAGGGCGAGGCCGCCGAACAATTGGCGGAACTGCCGAAAGATGTCTTCGTATGGGATGGGTCCAGCCGCGACCGGGACTTGGCTCAGACGGCGGCGCTGGTGGCGACTCTGGATCTGGTGGTCACGACGGACACCTGCATCGCACATCTGGCCGGGGCCATGGGCAAACCGGTGTGGATTTTGCTGCCGCATTTGGCCGATTGGCGCTGGATGGAGGAGCTTGAAACCAGTCCCTGGTACCCTTCGGCAAAGCTGTCCCGGCAGTGCCTTCCAGGGGATTGGGCCGTGGTTCTGGAGCGGGTGCTTGGCCAGATTGAAACCAGTTGGCACCCTCCGGAAAGAGGATGTGGAAGGCTTGAAGCCGCATTGGGAAACTTCTGTAACTGATTGATGAAAAGAAAGTTAATAACCCTCAATGCGACGTCGATTTTCTCTTGACAATTGAAGCTCTATATAATAGAGTGCTCTTAATAGTGGATTTCTCCCGTGTCGAGAAAATCAATCACGGAGGTGACATAAGGATGACGGACAACATGGAAAACCATGAGTTGCAGGAGCGCCTGAGGCTCATCGAAACCATGATCGCCGAGGGGCGGCGGGTGAGCGGAAATTGGGGCTGGTCCTTCGTGTTGTGGGGAGTCGCCTATTATGTCGCGTTTGCCTGGTCGGCTCTGGACCGGAGTGCATTCGCGTGGCCTGTGACGATGATTGCAGCTGGCGTAGTGACAGGGATCGCGTCGAGCCGCAGGGTGCGCAATCATCCGCGCACCGTGATGGGGCGAGCGATCGGGTCGATCTGGATGACGATGGGTATCGCTCTGTTTGTGCTCATGTTCTCGCTGGGATATAGCGGCAGAATCGACAACCACGTTTCCCTGGCGATTGCGGGTTCAATGCTGGCGGTTGCCAACGGGGCCTCTGGTCTGATCTTGCGATGGAAGATGCAGCTCGCTTGCGCCCTCGTCTGGCTGGCGGCGGCGGAGGTGGCGTGTTTCGGGACGGAGATGCAAGGTCTCGTCGCGTTTCTGGCGGCAACGTTTTTCGGCTTGATCGTCTTCGGGATTTACGCCATGATCCGCGAGTCGCGGCGTCGGCAGGGTGGGGTGGTTCATGCCTGAACTGCCGGAATTGAATCCGGTGATTCACGGGAAACTGCGCCTGGCGCTGCTTTCGCTACTCTCTGGGGTGGACGAGGCGGAGTTTACCTGGTTGCGCGCCAGGACGGGCTCGACGGATGGCAACCTGGGCGCGCAATTGATGAAGTTGGAAGAGGCCGGATACGTGACCGTGGAGAAGCGGTTTGTGCACCGCAAGCCGCAGACGCTATATCGCATGACCGAGGCTGGCCGCGCGGCCCTGAGCGAGTACGTGCGAGCGTTGAAACAACTGCTGGGTGGCGCGATGGTCAGCGGTTAGGGAACCGGCGTCCTGCCTCAGGGCCGGGCGTTGGCGGCAAGGTCCGCGCGCACCCGCTCCATGATGCCGAGGTAATAGTCCAGGTTGTGGATGGTGTTGAGCGTTCCCGAGAGCGCTTCACCGGACTGCATGAGATGGCGCAGATAGGCGCGCGAGTAGCGGCGGCAGACCGGGCACGGGCAGGCGGGGTCGGGTGGGGACTGGTCTTCGGCGTAGCGTTTGTTCTTGATGTTCAGACGGCCCTCGCTGGTGAAGAGCAGCCCGTGACGCGCGGCGCGGGTGGGGAGCACGCAGTCCATCATGTCCAGGCCCATGCGCGCGTACTGTTCGATCTCGTCCGGGTAGCCCACGCCCATCACATAGCGTGGTTTGTCCTTGGGCAGCAGGGGCAGCACCTCGGAGATCATTTCCAGAGTCATTTCGCGTGGCTCGCCCACGCTCAAGCCGCCAATGGCGTAGCCATCAAAGTCCATCTCGATCAGGCGTTCGGCGCATTGGCGGCGCAGGTCGGGGTACATGCCGCCTTGAACGATGCCGAAGAGCAGTTGCGTGCGACCATCGAAGTCATCGTTCCATACGGCCTCTCCGCAGTGCGCGCGGAAATGCGCGAGCGAACGGCGGGCCCAGGCCATGGTGTTGCGCAGCGACTCTTCAGCGCGGCTGCGTTCGGCGGGGTATTCAGTGCACTCGTCGAAGGCCATCGAGATGTCGGCGCCGAGAGCGATCTGCACGTCCATGGCGTGCTCCGGTGTAAAAAAGTGCGAACTCCCGTCGAGGTGGGAGCGGAACTGGACGCCATCGGCGGTGACTTTGCGCAGCGCGTTGAGCGAGAAGACCTGGAATCCGCCGGAGTCAGTGAGCAGTGCGCGCGGCCAACTCATGAAGCGGTGCAGGCCGCCCATGCGCTGGATGGCCTCGTGGCCGGGGCGCAGGTAGAGGTGATAGGTATTGCCGAGGATGATCTGGGCGCCGAGCGATTCCAGCACGTCCTGCGCGACCGCTTTCACCGTGCCGGCGGTGCCCACGGGCATAAAGACCGGCGTCTCCACCGTCTGGTGCGGCAGATGCATGCGGCCACGCCGTCCACCGGGCGCGGTTGAAGAGATGACATGGAACGAGGGGCTCATCAGAGGATTCTATAGTGGCTCCGGAGAGGGGCTGGCGTAAAGGCGGCGCTGGAAGAGTGATTTCACTGTTGCAGTGCTCTTTTCCGAAGACGAGAAGGTTCAGTCGCTCTTGGTCCCGATGTTGACGCGGAAGCCGACGAGGGCGACGCGGGGCTGGCCGAGGGTGGTGGTGGGGGTCTTGGAGACTTCAATGGTGCGATTGAAGAGGTTCTGGCCGGAGGCCACGAATTGAAAGCGGCTGCCAAAGCTGCGCGAGGCGTAGGCGTCGAGTTGGAAGAATCCGTGCAGCAAGAAGTTGTTGGCGGCGTCGTCGAACATCCGGCCGCTCAGCCGGCTCTGAAGGCTGAGCGTTCCCAACCGGGACTTGTAAGCGCGCAGATTAAGGTTGGCCATGTTGCGGGGAACCTCGGGGATCCAGTTGCCGACATACTGTGGGCCACGCGAGACCACGGCATGGGCGTATTGATAGCCGCCGTCAACAGCCAGCCACGGCATGGGCTCAAGCTCAAAATCCAGGGCCACCCCGCGGCTCTCGATCTGGCCCAGGTTCTCGCGCATGAGCTTGATGGGCGAGGAGTTGAGGTCAAGGGTGGCAGCGGTGATGGGGCGATTGATCTGGGTGAGGAAATAACTGGCGCGGATGGTGCCCCAGTGATATTGGCCGGCCACGCCGGTCTGCCAACCGGTCGCGCGTTCGCTGCGCAGGTTGTCGTTGGCCAAGGTCAGTTCGTTGCCGATCACAAAGGAGTGGTACAGCTCGTCGGGATTCGGTTCGCGGAAGGCGCGGAAGCCCGAGGCGTTGAGGGCCCAGTGACCGCTGAGCTTGCGTGAGAGTCCCAGGCGCGGGTCGAAGAGGGCCTGGGTAATCTTCGGGGGTTGCGAGGAGGCGGGCGTCCATCCAGAGCCGGTGAAATCCAGTAGCTGGGCGTCGTAGTTGCGGAACCAGTCCTCGCGGCTGGAGCCGGTGAGGGTCCACGCCTTATGGACCCACATCAGTTCGGCATAGATACCGCTGTCGCGCTGGTGGTCGTGGAGATTGGTGAGCGATCCGCCGTTGGTGAAGGTGTCTTCGCTGTCCCAGATGCGGGCGTCGTACACATTGGCTCCAGCCACCAGCAGCAGGCCGGGCCTGAGAGGCTTGTTCCACTGCGCTAATCCCCCGAGTTCGTTATTGGGGATAAAAGAGAGCTTCAAGGGGATTTCGCCGCAGCGGTAGGAACAGGTAGGGGCGCTGGCGGTGGGCGCGTTGGAAATGATCGAGAAGGT
>JAJZNH010000777.1:1386-4710 GCA_021811745.1 Acidobacteriota bacterium | reverse complement strand
AAGAAGAGAAAGACATCCGTCCAGCCGCCGCCGCCGAAGCCGTCGAGTTCGCGAGCGCGAAACACCGCGTCGAAACGGCCGTCGGCGCGTGCCGCCAGGTCGATCTGGTACGCGGGAAAGATGCCCAGGCCGCGCAGCCGCGCTTGCGTGGCCAAAAATTGCGGCAGCAGCAGCGTGCTCTGCGGAGCGAAGGCAAATGCATGGTCGAGCAGCGCCGGCGAGACGCGCAGCGCAGGGTCATTGCGCAGCGCGGCAATTTGCGGCTTGCCCACGCGGTTCCAATACTTGAGCGCGGCTTCAAGATTGCCGTCGAGAAAGTACAGCGTGGCAAGGAATTCGTTTGCATAGGCGTCCTGCGGCGCGAAGCGCAGCGCATGGCGCAGCAACCGCTCGGCCCGCGCATTTTGTTTCTGCTTGTAGGCGACACCCGCCAGCTCGATCGGGAAGCGTGGATCGTGCGGGGCAAGCCTGCGGCCCTCTTCGAGCGCCCGCGCGGCATCGCTCCAGCGGTCCAGGTGCGCCAGCGCCATGCCCAGGCTGAAGTCCATCGCCGCCGTGCGTTGCTGCACAGGCGCAAGCAGGCGCACGATCTCCTGCCACTGCTGTGCGCGCTCCAGGGACTGGATTTGCGCCGGTGGAGGCTGCTGGGCTTTCACAGATACGCAAGCGCCCCTCAGCCCGAGAAGCGCCAACGCGGCCAGCAGAGAACTGCGAACAATGCGCCGCGCCGCCTTCAACGCTCGGCCGCCGCGGGAACCGCCAGCAGCGTCCAGTTGCCGGTGGCCTTCCAGGCGCGCTCGAATTGCGCGCGGTCTTCTTTCAGCAGCTTGCGCTGGGCAGGATCGTTGAGCAGCACCATCTGGCCGGGATCGTCGATGCCGGCCACCACAACGTAGTGCAGATCGTCGTCGCCCTCGGGGTGCAGCGCGGCGATGAGCGGCCGCCCTTGCTGAATCTGGTGGCCGAGGTCGTTCCAGTCGCCCGCATACGCAAAGGCGCGATAGCCGTGCTGCCGGAAGTAGCGCAGCATGGCTCCGGCGCGCAATCCGTGAGTGGATTCAGGCGCCAGCGAGCGCACGATCTCCGCGGCAGGCGCGGGATGTTCGTTGCCGTCCTGGTGCTGCTGCCAGTACTCCATCACCATGGCAACGCTGGCGGGACCGCAAAGGTTTTTCTGCTGGGGGACGAAGGGTACATTGAGCCAGAGGTTGAGCGGCGCGGCGGCCAGCGCCGCGCCGCCCAGCACCAGCGGCAGAACCGCCCGCAGTACTTGGCGGCGCAGCATCGCGGTTCCTCTTTAGTGCACGGCCACGATGATGAGAATCAGCGCGGCGATGGCGATGAGGATGATCAGCAGGTCGCGATCGGACATATTGCCGGCGGCAAAATCGTTCTGCGCCTTGGTGGCGCGCGAGGCCAGTTGCGCCAGCTCCCGATCGCTGAGCCCGGAGACGGCGTTCTGCACCTGGTGCGCATTCATGTGCGCCGACTCCATCGCCTTGGTTGCTTCGGGCGAGGAGAGAAAACCGCGCAGCGTATCCACATTCTGCTGACGGGTGCGGGTCGCATCCTGCGTGGCCTGGCTCAGATCCTGCGGGCTGACGACGTGATCGGATGTTTGGGCAAGAAGATTCTGGGGAATGGCAAAGGCCGTGGCGAGCGCGGCAACCGCAAAGACGCGCAGCGACTGCCAGGAATGAGCGTGCATGAATCGCAACCTCCTGGGGGAAAGTAAGGAGCGAAATTTTGGAGTGGTTCTAGGGTTGCCGTACCGTTGCGGCTCGCGCGGGGCGGCGTTCCATTGAGGGCAACGTCCCTTGCCGGCTGCGCTTTGCGGGTCGAGCAACGCTGGAACCGCCGTAGCCCGATTATAGCGTGGCGGCGGAAAGCCCACAAAGGTCCTGGATGGCTCACGGGGTGGAAGGAAGGCTCTTCCGGAGGGTCTTGGCGGTTCCAGAGCGAGCCGGCTCTTGCGCCTATTCTCCAGTCAGCGGGGGCTCGTGTTTTTCCATAGAATCGCGCCCAGAACCGCGAGGGTAGCCACCAGCCGCATCAGGAAAAGCCATGGCGCTCCCTCGTTCGGACGGGAGAGAGTGAGGGCCAGAGCCTCGCTGGCGCCCTCGATGACGAAGAAGGTCGCAAACCCCAGAAAAAGCGGATCGTGGGTGTCATGCCAGAAGCGCAGAAAGAACAGCCCCGCCACCACTGAGCAGGCGGTCGCAAAGCCGAGCAGAAACAGATCGAGGGCCGGATGCCGGATGGGCGCCAATAAGTTCAAGGGAATCGGACTCATTGGCTCTCCCAGATCAGGCCGTAGATGAGCAGCGCCATGGAGATGGCCGCTGAGCCGGTCCGATAGGTATAGAAATCAATCCTTGGAAAGAGCAGCAGATCGGAAATCACAAATACGTAATGGATGGTGAGGCCCGTAAAGCACAACCCGCTCCACAGCAGCAGCCTTTTTCTGGATCTCGTGTATCCGCGCAGCAACAAGACGGCGCAGAGCAGCGTCGTTATGCATGTGAGGATGAAGACCGCAGCCATTACGGCTCCTGCCCTCCAAAAGCAATATGCGGATAAACTCGCGAATGGGAATCGACGTGGATTTAATGTAGCACGTCCGGGCCCGTTCGGGTACGTACGCTGTGCGGCCTTGAAACCCTCATGGGTTCCAGCGTTTCCGTTCCTTTGTGGACGTGATGCCGGGCGGCGGGGTCTTGGGGAAAACGCCACTTGAAAGCCGTGCTTCCTGCGCGCTGCAACTCTGAAACCGGCTCAGTGCACGGCCAGCAGACGGAAGGCTTTCTGCAGCATGAGGTCGGGGTGGACCGGCTTTTCGAGGATCTCGAACGGGTGGCCGGCCTGTGCGGCCGCATCGGCAATCTGGGCGGTGTTCGGGTTGCCGGAAAAGAGGAGGATCTGGCAGGAGGGCTGCCGTCCGGCAAGCAGGATGGCCAGATCGATGCCGTTCATCTTGGGAAGGACGACATCGAGGATCACCAGGGCCGGGTGCCAGGTTTCCATGACTTGGAGCGCGTTCTCGGCCGAATACACGGCCCGCGCCTCGTAGCCGGCAATGTGGAAGATCGTCGCCAGCGTGTCCGACGTCCATCGCTCGTCGTCAACGATCAATACTTTCTGGCCCTTGGCAAGAAGCATGCGGGCACCTTGGGGGAAGTTGAGCTACACGAAGCCAAGTCAGCCTGGTGACGAAGGCCCAATCAGGCGGGGACGGAACCGACGCCCGACCGGGGCGTGCCGTTAGCGCAATTATGCCATGCCAACCCCGGTCGTGGAGCCTGCCTGCCACCTGAGTTTCGCTCC
>JAJZNH010000777.1:0-1376 GCA_021811745.1 Acidobacteriota bacterium | reverse complement strand
CAAAAACAGTCGCGATGGATGGGATCGAAAGTTTCGCGGGCATTTCCAGATTTCCTGAAATGAGGGCCTTTCTTAACAGGCGGCGGCGGGCGCGCTCTGGCCTAAACTCATGGGGTATGGCCACCATCCCCGACATGACCCTGGGAGCCGGGCTTCCGGCGAACATCGACGCCGAAAAGACCATCCTGGGCGCCATTCTGCTGGACAACGCCTCCCATTCCGAGGCGGCGGAAAAGCTGCTCCCAGATGATTTTTCGCTCGACTCGCACCAGCGCATCTTTCAGCGCATGAGCGACTTGCGCGATGCGCAGCGGGCAGTGGACATCGTCACGCTGGCCGAGGAGCTGGCCCGTTACAAGGAGATCGAGGCGGTGGGCGGCGTGGCTTACCTGGCCTCGCTCACCGAGGGCCTGCCGCGCCGGCCGGTGATCGACGAGTACATCCGCATCGTCAAGGACAAGAGCCTGCTGCGGCGGCTGATGGGCATCTGCTCGGCGGCCATTGCGCGGGCCGCCGACCAGAGCGAAACCGCCCTCGAGGTGCTGGGCGACGCCGAGGCCAGGCTCCTCGAAGTCAGCGAGAAGGGCATCACCAGCGGCCTGGAACCGCTGGACAAGATCGTCGCCGATTCGTTCGGGTCGATCGATAATCTCTTCAAGCAGAGCCGGGAGATCACCGGGCTGGCCACCCACCTGATCGAGTTCGACCGCATGACCAGCGGCCTGCAAAAGGGCGAGCTGATCATCATTGCGGCCCGCCCCTCGATGGGCAAGACGGCGCTGGCCATCAATATCGCGCAGAACGCGGCGGTGACGGGCAAGGCCACGGTGGCGATCTTCAGCCTGGAAATGAGCAAGGAGTCGCTGCTGCGCCGCATGCTGGCCTCGCAGGCGCGCGTGGACCAGCGCAAACTGCAGACCGGCTTCCTGGGCCGCGAAGACCAGGGCAAGCTGCAGCACGCCCTCGAACAGCTCGTCGAGTCGAAGCTGTTCATCGACGACACCGCCGGCATCTCCCTGGCCGAGATGCGCGCCAAGGCGCGGCGCTTGAAGCAGATGTCCGGCGGGCTGGACCTGATCGTGGTGGACTACCTGCAACTGATGTCGGCCACGGTTCCCTCGGCGGGCGGCAAGCGCTATGAGAACCGCACCCAGGAAGTTTCGGCCATTTCCCGCGGCCTGAAGGCATTGTCCAAAGAGCTGAACGTGCCGCTGATTGCGCTTTCGCAGCTCTCCCGCTCCAGCGAGCGGCGCGGCGACGACAAGCGCCCCATGCTCAGCGATCTGCGCGAGTCGGGCGCCATCGAGCAGGATGCCGACGTGGTGTGCTTCATTCACCGCGAGGCGTACTACAACCGCGACGAGGAGATAGCGGAG
>JAJZNH010000692.1 GCA_021811745.1 Acidobacteriota bacterium | reverse complement strand
GACGCGGAACATCGGCATCATTGCCCACATCGACGCGGGCAAGACGACGCTGACCGAGCATATGCTGTTCTACAGCGGGGCCGAACATCGGCTCGGCTTTGTGGATTCCGGCACGACGGTTACTGATGAAGATCCCGAAGAGCGGGAACGCGGCATCACCATCTATGCGGCCTGCGTGGGCGATAAAGGCCGTAATCAGTTGCCCCCGCTGCCCGTGCAGGGAGCGGGCGCGGTCACCATTACGGTGGTGCAGCCAGGATCACTGCAGGCGGCAAACGCCAGCACCTCCATACCGGAGGGTACCGAGATTTATGCGCTCTCCGACGGACAGGCGCCGCGCAAGCTCTGGTCGGGCAAGGAAGAGATTGTCTATGCGATGGCCAGCCGGCCCGACGGCCTGCTGGCATTGACGGGGAACCGCGGCCGCGTCCTTCGCATTCAGGAGGACGGCAGTTTCGCCGATGTCGCTCACCTGCAAGCCCAGCAGGGCCTGAACATGGCCGTTGCTCCAGGATCTCAGGGCATTCTGATCGGCACCGGCAACACCGGGAAGCTTTACCGCTTCGGCATGGCCACAGCAAAGCACGAGTACGCCAGCGACGTGCTGGACACGGGTTCGTTGTCCCGCTTCGGGCGCGTTGAAATTGGGCCAGCCTCTTCGGCATATGAAATCTGGACCCGTACTGGCAATGTGGAGCAGCCTCTGCGCGGCTGGAGCGACTGGCAGCCCTTGCAAGACGGCGCCGTGGCTTCGCCTCCCGGCCGCTTCCTGCAATGGAAAGCGGAGTTGCAGCCCGGCGGAGTGCTGGGCGGCGTGGGCGTCAACTACCTGCCGGTGAACGCGGCGCCCGTGGTGGATGCCATCGTGGTTGTGCCCGGCGCCCGCATCCCTCCACAGATGCAATCGAGCGGTACACAAACCGTCAATATCTCGTTCGACTCGTCCGGCCAGAGCGTATCGGCCGACGATAGCTCCAGTTCGCCTTTGACCGCAGCCAAGGACCGAACCGCTGTCGCCGTCCGCTGGGCGGCTCACGATGACAATGGCGACAACCTGATCTACTCCCTCTACCTGCGTGGCGATGGCGAATCTGTGTGGCGTCTCTTGAAGGACAAGATCAAGGACAAAGCGTATAGCTTTGATGCAACCATGGTTCCCGACGGCGGCTACCAGATCAAGGTCGTGGCCTCGGATGCGCTCTCGCATACTCCCGGCGACGCGCTTACCGGTTCTAAGGTAAGCACCCGTTTTGTGGTCGATACCACGCCGCCTGTCATCACCGGCCTGAAGGCCACTCTGGAGGCGGCGTCATGCGCCCACGCTCCGTGTCCTCAGCAGGTGCGGCTGACCTTCGATGCCCAGGACACCGTTTCACCGATTTCGCGCGCCGAGTACTCGCTGAATCTGGGAACGTGGCAGTTCATCGCTCCGGTAGGCGGCCTCTCCGATTCAAAGACGGAACACTATAGCGTACTCGTGCCCGCGACGGGAATCAGTTCCCAGCCGGGCGAGCAACTCATCACAATCCGCGTCTACGACCGGTATGATAATGTGGGCCTGGCCAAGACGATCTTCACGACGACGGCGAAGTAGGCTCTATGCGATTCGAGCTCTATGTAGCGGCGCGGTACCTGAAGGCCAAACGGCGCCAGGCGGTCGTGGGCGTCGTAACCGCCATCTCCGTCACCGGAGTTACAGCGGGCGTGGCCGCGTTGATCATCGCTCTGGCCATCACCAACGGCATGGAACGCGACCTGCAGGGCAAGCTCGTTGATTCCAGTGCTCACATTCAACTGATGCGCGTAAAGGGAGACGGCATTCGCGATTGGCGGCCACTGCTCGAACGCCTGCGCCACCTGCCCCATGTCGTCGCGGCTTCACCCGGGCTTTACGAACAGGTGCTGGTTGCGCGCGGGGCCCGTTCCGGCGGCGCCCTGATCGAGGGCATTTTGCCCAACTATGAGAAGACCGTAAGCAAGTTGCTGGCAGCGGCCACCAAAGGTTCCATACGCGCACTGGAGCCACAGGCAGGGCCATCGCCTGCCGCGGACTCAGAGCTGCCGCCGATCGTTCTGGGACAGGGCCTGGCCGAAACCATCGGGGCAAGCATCGGCGACAGCATCATGGTGATCAGTCCTCAAGGCGAGTTGACTCCATATGGCGTGATCCCCAAATGGGTGCCCTTTCGCCTGGCCGGGACCTACCACTCCGGCTTCTACCAGTACGACGCCGAGTGGGGCTTTCTGCGCCTCGCCGACGCACAGCGCCTCTTCGATGAGCCGGATCTTTTGTCGGTCATCAGCTTCAAGGTCGATGACCCGAATCGCGCGCCCGAGATCGCCAGGACCATCGAAGAAGCCGCCGGTCCCGGATTCATGACCACTAACTGGACAGAAGAAAACCGCGAACTCTTTCGCGCGCTCAAACTGGAACAGGTGGTCACGTTCATCGTGATTGCGCTCATCGTGATCGTGGCGGCGCTCAATATCCTCATCGCGCTCACCATGATGGTGATGGAGAAGACCCGCGACATCGCCGTAATGATGAGCTTCGGGGTCCAGCCCGGCCAGGTGCGGCGCATCTTTCTGCTGCAAGGATTCCTCATCAGTGTGGTCGGCACCGCGCTCGGCCTGATCCTGGGCTACCTCACGTCTTGGGCGGGCGGGCACTACCACTTTATTCATCTCTCCGCCGAGGTCTACTCCATCGACACCCTGCCGTTTGCCCCGCGTGCGCTCGACGGAGTCATCGTATCGGCCGTCTCCATCGGCATCTCTTTACTGGCAACCCTCTACCCATCGCACGCAGCCGCACGCATCCTGCCCGCGGAAGCGCTGCGGTATGAGTGAAATCACCAAATCGGCATTGAAAATGTGACAGACTACTGATTCGCCAGGACGGCGAGGCTCGTTCTATCTTCCTGCTCGCGCCGATCGGAAGAAAATCTCACTGCGGCGTAATGATCCCGCCAACAGCATGACGGCGCGGCAGCACAATGCCGCGATGATCGACTGCGGCGGCAGGCTCGCCCCGCTTTTCCGATTCAGCGAGACTCGGCCGCTCCACCAGCGCTCCACCGCAGGCCGGGCACCAATCGGCTTTGGTTTCCGGCGCGAGCACCGCATGGCAAAGACTGCAAATTCGCTCCATATCCAAAGCTTACCGGATCAAGCCGGGATTGCGCTTGTGGTGCAAGTTTGCTGTCGCGCTGCACAATGAAAGACTGGATCTGATCTCGCACAGCCTATTCGTTCCGCCGGCTGTGCGCGGTTGGCGCCGGGATTTACATCATGAATTCTGAACACAAGCCCATCGTCGTCGTTGGCAGCATCAACATGGATCTCGTTGCCCGCCCGCAACACATTCCCGTCTCCGGCCAAACCATCACTGCAACCGGCTTTGAAACCACGCCGGGGGGCAAAGGCGCCAACCAGGCGGTCGCCGTCGCCCGTCTTGGCTATCCTGTCGAGATGATCGGCATGGTCGGCGACGATGTCTTCGGCCAGGCGCTGCTCGACAATCTTGCCGGCGCGGGCGTAGGGATCGCCGCCGTCACGCGTGTCGCCGGGCCATCCGGCATCGCGCTCATTACAGTTGCGGAGAATGGCGAAAACAGCATCGTCGTGGTTCCCGGAGCCAACGGCAAGGCCGATTGCGCGGCCATCAACTTGCAGAAAGACCTGATTCGCTCCGCCGGCATGGTCTTGTGCCAGTTGGAACTGCCCCTTGATACCGTCTGCCATCTTCTCAGCTTTTGTTCGGATCTGGGTGTTCCCGTGTGCCTCGATCCCGCTCCCGCCGCGCCGCTGCCCAATGAGATGTGGAAGCAAATCGCATGGTTCACACCCAACCAGAGTGAAGCGGAGTTTTACCTCGGCAACGCCTCAAAGCCGGAAGACCTTACACGCCACCTCCTGGCCAGAGGGACACAGGGCGTAGTCCTCAAGCGCGGCGCGGATGGAGCTTTTCTTGCAAGTGCGAGCTGCGAAAGCGCGTGGATCAGGCCTTTCCGTGTTGAAACGGTGGACACCGTGGCAGCCGGCGATTGCTTCAACGCAGCCTTCGCCGTCGCGCTCATGGAAGGCAACGATCCCGCGATGGCGGCTCGCTTCGCCAATGCCGCCGCGGCCATCGCCGTCACCCGCAAAGGCGCTCAAGCCTCCATGCCGTCCCGGGCGGAAGTGGAAGCCTTTCTCGCGCGACAAAAGGAAACCACCAAAGGATCTACGAAGATTGATCACAGTGTTCAGTGTTACCGGTCACAGATCGACAAAGAATAGTTGACATAAATTCCTGCAGCATTCCAACCCAAATCTCCAGGGGGAGATTACTTTGCACGTTAAAGGAGTTCTCCATGAAAATGAGAGCACAGGCTATCCCTGTTTTCCTTCTGGCGCTTGCATGCACAATCTCAGCCACTTCCCAGGGCAAGGGCAAGGGAGGCAAGCCAGGCGGTTTGGAATCCACCACGAATCTTTCCTACCCTGCGGCCTTCTCTGAAACCCCTCTGCAAACCGGTGACATAGGAACATACAGCCTGGGCGCCATATATCCCAATGGAGTGAGCTACGGTTGTCTGATTCCCGAGACCATCGGAACCACGGAATACACCAACACATCTTGCGTTAACTCGGATGGCGTCCCTCTTTCTCGTCAAGACTGCGTGACCAAATGCGGAACCGTGCCTGTCGAGCGGATTTACTGGCAGAAGAACG
>JAJZNH010000925.1 GCA_021811745.1 Acidobacteriota bacterium | reverse complement strand
CCATCTGCGCTACGCCGAGTGGGAGTACACACGGCGTCTGCAGGTGGACGCCGCATCGCACGACACAATCGGCTACGTACATCTGCGCGCCATGGGTCCGGAGGATATCGACCAATGGGCGCGCGACTTCTATCCTGTCTTCAACCGTCAGGGCCTGATCATCGACGTCCGCCACAACCGCGGCGGCAACATCGACTCCTGGCTGCTCTCCACGCTGCTGCGCAAGGCATGGTTCTACTGGCAGCCGCGGGTCGGTGAGCCCATGTGGAATATGCAGGACGCCTTCCGCGGCCACATTGTGGTTCTCTGCGATGCGTTCACCGCATCGGATGGCGAGGCCTTCACAGAAGGCTTCAAGCGGCTGCATCTGGGCAAGGTTATGGGCACCCGCACCTGGGGAGGCGAGATCTGGCTGAGCGCGAATGACTTTGAAAAGGACGGCGGCATCGCCACCGCGGCCGAAATGGGCGTCTACGGGGCGCAGGGAAAGCACTGGCTCATCGAAGGCCACGGCGTGGACCCCGACATCGTCGTCGATGACCTTCCCCATGCCACCTATGAAGGATCAGACGCGCAGTTGCAAGCCGCCATCAAGCTGCTTCAGAAGGAGATCAAGGCCGACCCCAACCCGGTCCCGCCGCATCCGCCTTACCCAAACAAGTCCTTCCAGTACAAGCAGTAGCTGGCGCGAGCGCCTCACAACTTGTGTCGGCTATTTCGACCAGAAAGCCATCGTGCCGGCCAATGATCTTTTGTGTGGACCGGGCGTCCTGCACGCCGACCAGGAGCCGCCCTCGTCACCTCAGCGCATTTCCGGTTATCAAGAAGTCTTTTTCGTCACAAAGGAGCATTTGATTCGAGAGTGGGCACCCCACATCTCGTTTTTCAGAGATGTGGGTTTGCAGGATCTCTGGCCCATCTGCGGTTTCCACTTTCACCACACTCGGCATGTCCCAACAACCGTGTACAGTCTGCCTTTTGACCGGACAAACAGGTCATCTTTTTATGGTCATATCGGAAAGCAGCCTAATCATGCAAAAGATGGCCGCCGCACAGTTCCAAGCGTAATGTCTTGCGGTGATGGACAAGGTCACGCAGAGCGGTCTGCCTGTGGCTATCACCAAGCATGGCAAGCCTGTAGCGAAACTGGTTCCTGCAAGCGAGGGCGGAGATGAGATCTCCGGGGCTTTGGCAGGCATCGCCAGAATCAACGGTGAACTCAAGAACACCGTCCCCGCCAGCGACTGGGGAGCGGAGTCCCTCTTTTCTGGCGGATTTGCCCAGAGCGGATCCGAGGGAGAGAAGCCGGATCGAAGCGTACATCTCAGTCAGCATGACAATTTATTCACATGGAGATCCCCACACACTCTCTCTCCACTCTACGATCGTCTAAGAGTACACATGTGTCGTCTGCATCCAACGCGCATCCTTCTCATGTTCCCTGTTTTCCTTTGCCTTGCCCTTCCTGTCTTCGCTCAAACAAAGGTCCCTTCTTTCCCCATTTTGTTCACCGTAGTAGATGAAAACGGAATTGCGGTTCGTGGGGCCGCTCTCACCATTGCCCAGCCCAACGCGCCAACGGTTGAACTGCTTACTGACCAGTTCGGACACGCACAATTCGTTCTCACCTCCAAAGCTCTTTACCAGGTTCTGGCTGACAAGCAAGGCTTCTACCAGACCACCAAGGGGAACCTCGACCCGGCCATCCCGGAAATGCAGATCACAATGGCCCATGAGCAGTACATTCGCCAGCAGGTCAACGTCACTGCCTCAAATCCAACCATCGACCCTCAACAGTTCGCTGACGCCTCCACGATGAGCATGCCAGAGATCGTCAACATCCCGTACATCGTCGATCGCGATATCCAGGATCTCTTTCCCTTCAACCCCGGCGTCATTCAGGATCCATCCGGTCAGGCGCACGTGGCCGGCTCCCCCACCTACGCTACCCTGGATGAACTCGACGACATGAATCTCCGCTCGCCTGACAGCGGCGATCTCTCGCTGCACGTCAGCACGGATGCGGTCCGTAACATCGTCATTGAAAGCACCCGTTATCCCGTACAGTATGGCCGCGCTACCGGCGGCATCATCGCTTATTCCAGCGGAATGGGAGACAACCACCTACGCTTCAACGCAACGGACTTCCTGCCCTCCTACATACTCAATAACGGCGTCCACTTTGATAAGTTCATCCCTCGGATTACCGTTTCCGGGCCTGTACGCAAGAACCACTCCTGGTTCTTCAATGGCTTTGATATGGAGTACTCCAGCGGATACATCATCGGGCTGCCCGCCAATGCGGATACCGATCCGCTTTGGGACGAGAGCGACCTCCTGCGCTTTCAATTCAAGCTCACACCGCGCAACAATCTCTTCGCCTCGGCGCTCTTCAACGATGATTACTCCCGCTACAACGGTCTTTCCACCCTGATTCCGCAGGTCAGCACCACCAAGACGGACACTGTCGCCTGGCTGCCCTACTTCCGCGACCAGCAGGTCTTCTCTAACGGATCTCTGCTGGACGTCTCTGCCGGCATCACCCGTGTCCACAATGGCTCAGAGCCGAACGGAGATACGCCCTACGCAATCACTCCCAACGTTGCCGAGGGCAGCTACTTCCAGAGCCTCACCGACCTTTCCAGCCGATTCCAGGAAAACGCGATTCTCTACCTGAACCCGCGCAAATGGCTGGGGACGCATGAGGCTCAGTTCGGCGTGGACTTTGAACAGATTCGATTTGGCCAGCGCTTCTTCAACACATCCATCAGCTACCTCCGCGAGAACGGCACCTTGGTGCGCCAGAGCACCTTTCCCTCGGTGCCCGCCTTTCAACGGGGGAATGCAGACGACTCGGGTTACGCGCAGGACCACTGGCAGCTTTCCAAAAGCCTGGCTATCGAACCCGGCCTGCGTTTTGACTGGGACGAGATTGTGCGCCGCCCGCTCTACTCTCCACGCTTCGCCGCGGTCTTCGCTCCGGGCAAAGTTCCTTCCACCAAGATCTCCGCCGGCATCGGCGTCTACTACGAACACACCCAGCTCTCGTATCTGGAAGAGGCTCTTGACGGGCCACGCTACGATACCAACTACGCCGCAGACGGAGTCACCCAGATCGGCCCCGTCTATACAACCACATTTACCGCGGACTACAGTCAGCTACGTGCGCCACGAGTCATCAACTGGAGCGTGGAGCTGGAGCAGAAGCTGCCGTTCTCCACCTATGCCACGTTCAGCTACATGCAAAAAAGAGGAAAGGACTTTCTGGTCTTCGCTGATCAGAACCTCCCCTCTTTTTTTGGCAACTATGTACTCACCAATCAGCGCACCTCGAACTACCACGCCGAGACCATCACCTTGCGCCACAACTTTCCGCACGGCTACGTGATTTATGGCGCCTACACCCGATCCGAGGCCACGACGAACGCGGCCGTAACGTATTCACCCACGATTGGCGAACTCGGACCCCAGCAGCCCGGCCCCGAAGCATGGAACGTTCCCAACCGGCTTCTTGCCTGGGGATGGCTCCCCACATTCCTGAAGGAATGGGACTTTGTTTATGCCCTCGACTACCGAACCGGCCTGCCCTATACCGCCATCAACGCGGACCAGGTTGTCGTCGGCAAGCCAAACTCGTACAGCTTCCCCGTTTACATGTCGCTCAGCCCTGGCGTTGAGTGGAAGTTTCACTTTGGCGGCTATTACTTTGGCCTGCGCGGCTTTTTCGAGAACATCACGAACCGACAGAACCCCACGGTGATCCAAAACAACGTGGACTCTCCCGAGTTCGGCGTCCCGACCGAACCTCTGGGCCGGGCCTTTACGGCACGCATCCGCCTGATCAGCACAGACCCCAACAAGGCTGCTCACAAGAGCTGGCTTAGCCGCTTCTTCAAATAAAACCTGCCTTGTGGGGAGAGGTGCTCCTTCGCAGGCACAGTAGGCCGAGCGCTTGCCCGCAATCCCTCAAATCCCGAAGAGACAAGCCACCCGTACGGACCAGAAACGTCAGCCCACATCGCTCATCTTCAGGGAGCCACAGAGTCTTGACGGAGTCAATGCGCCGCCCGGACTCTGCTCAATGCCATCGCAGGGGGAATCTTGGTGAGCGGGCTGGGGCTCGAACCCAGGACCAACGCCTTAAAAGGGCGATGCTCTACCAACTGAGCTACCCGCTCGCTCTTGATCTAAGGTAGCACGGATCCCGCTGCAAAAGCTCCGCCAGCGATGCCGTCACCTGTGCTCTGCGGCCACAAGCCTGCACACCTTGATCACGCCGTTGTTGTAAGGGCATGGGTACTCTGTCGCGGCAGAGGCGTGCAGCACCATCCAGGTAACGCCAAGCGGAAGCAGGCGGGCATCGCGCTCGGCGTCGGTCTCCGTTGAGAGATTTCTCTGGGCTTCGGATCCCCGCCACCATTGCTCGGCCAGGCTTGGCGTGATTGCCGCTTCCCCGCCGTCCTTGGAGTAGTCCGGCACAGCGCTGCGCTGAGCGATCGGCCGGAACGTCTGCGCGTCCTCCCCATCCTCGTTGACGTACCTGGCATCCATGGCAAAAAGGGCATCCGGCGGCGTGTTCTTCCGGCACCACAGGAAAGCTTGCACCCAAGGGTTCGGGCTCTTTTGAACTCGCCATGGAAACTCGATGTGCTCGGATGCCGGGTAGGTCTGGCGCTGAGCGTAGAACATGATCGCAGCCAGGCAGCAGATAGCGGC
>JAJZNH010000988.1 GCA_021811745.1 Acidobacteriota bacterium | reverse complement strand
GTCCCCACTCTCGGCCGGACGGCGACGCGGTGGGCAGCATGCTGGCGATGGGCATGCTCATCGAACAGATGGGCAAGCGCGCCGACCTGGTGACGGCCGACCGGATTCCGCTGGTTTACGAAGAGCTGCCCGGGGCCGGCGCCATTCGCAGCGCGATGCGCGTCAACGGCCACTATGATGCAGTAATCCTGCTGGAGTGCGACGGGCTGGAGCGCGCCATGCTGCGGGGGCTGGAAGAGCATTTCCTGATCAATATTGACCATCACGTGAGCGGCCGCCCCTATGCCCGGGTGAACTGGATTGACCACGAGGCGTGCAGCGTGGGCGAGATGGTCTTCCGGCTGGTGAAGGCGGCCGGGGCCACGGTCACGGCGGAGATGGCCAATTGCCTGTATGCCACCGTTCTGACCGATACCGGAGGATTCTGCTACGGCAACCTGCGCGCATCAACCTTTGCGCTGGCGCGGGACCTGGTGGCGGCCGGGGCCGATCCTCTGCACCTTGCGCGGCAGGTGTACTTTTCCGCGCCGGTGTCGAAGGTATTGCTGCTGGGCGCGGCGCTTGGCAATCTGAAGCGCGAAGGGCGGCTGGCCTGGCTGTGGGTGACGCATCGCGACATGATTCGCACCTGCGCAGTGGAGGAAGATTGCGAGGGAATTGCGAATTTTGCGCTGAGCATTGCGGGCGTGGAAGCCGCCGTCTTTCTGCGCGAGCTGCCGGAGCAGCGCATCCGACTGAGCCTGCGCAGCAAAGGCAAAGTGGATGTGGCCGCCGTGGCGGTGCGCCTGGGCGGCGGAGGACACGAAAACGCCGCCGGCTGCACGCTGCAGGGGCCGCTGAGCCGCGCACTCGACGAGATTCTGGGGGAATTGCGCCGCAGCATGGGCGGTTTGACGGGGAACGGTGACCGGGAGATGTGAGATTCGGGGCGAAGACCCGGCCTGAATCTGTTAGCCTTGACCCTGTTACGAAGTCCAGCGCCATCAGCGTGCGTGGAGCGGTACAGACACTGCGCGGGCCAGGTCAGATGCCTCCGTCGTCCTGACCGGGGATGACTCAGATTTTATGCGTGAAAGAGGCTGGCGCCTGCCCGTGGGAGAGATGCAGGAAGTGGAAACAAACCAGGAACGTTCTGTTCCGGAGATTCACCGAGCCTGGCGAAAACGGCTGCCCTGTTGGAACACCGTGGGGGAAGCGGCTGTTTTTCTGGCATTTTCTGTTTTCTTTCTTGCCTATGGGCTTACGCCGCTGCTGGGCGGTGATGGGCTGGGACTGGTGGGGGCCGATGAGCCCCGCTATGCGGAGATTGCGCATGAGATGCTGGTCCGGTTTGACTCGGCGCACACTCTCAAAGCCCGCCTCAGCGCCTGCGTAACTCCCTATCTCTATGGGCATCCCTGGCTGGAGAAGCCGGCCCTCTACTACTGGCGGGCGATGTTCCTGTTCCAGGACTTTGGCGTGCACGACTGGAGCGCGCGCCTGCCTTCGACCACCTTCGCCTTCATCATGGTGGCGCTGATCTACCTGCATATGCGGCGATTTCGCCCCGGCGGCCACCTGGACGCGGCGCTGATTACGGTCGCCTGCGCTGGCATTATCGGCTTTGCGCGCGGCGCTTCCACTGACATGCAGTTGGCGGCGCCCCTGGCGATCGGGCTGCTGGGCTGGTACGCCTGGTATGAAACCGACTCGAAGTTCTGGCTCTTCGACATCTACTTTTTCACGGGCGTGGCAACACTGGCCAAGGGACCGGTGGCGCCGTTTCTCGATATCGTCATCATTGTTGCCTTCGCATTTTTGCGCCGCGAGTGGCATATTCTGAAGCGCTCGTTGTGGTGGCCGGGCATCCTGCTTTACTTTGCCATCGTGCTGCCCTGGTTTATTGCCGTCCAGCATCAGAACCCCACTTTTTTCCGCGAATTCTTTCTCCAGCACAATCTGGAACGCTTCGCTACCAACCGGTTTCATCACGAGCAGCCCTTCTGGTACTACCTTGTGGTCATCATTCTGGCCATGATGCCGTGGACCGTGATTGCGGTGCGGGCGCTGATTGATGGTGTCCAGACCTCGGTGGCGGAGTGGCGACTGCGCCACTCGCGGCCCGAGAAGCCTAAGCCCAGCCGTCCGGGAGACGCCTTCCCTGAATTCCTGGTCTTGTGGGCGCTCATCCCGATCGTCTTCTTCTCGTTTTCGCAATCCAAATTGCCGGGCTACATTCTGCCTTCGATTCCGCCCATTGCGATTCTCACCGGTGATTACCTCTTCCGGCGCAGGCAGGCGGGGCTCAGCCGATGGGTTCTCATCGGTCACGCGGTGATCTGCGGGGTGATGACGGT
This sequence comes from Acidobacteriota bacterium, assembly GCA_021811745.1. Next base: position 2,380 of record JAJZNH010000988.1, on the reverse strand, counting down.
GACGGTGATGCTGCTGCCCTGGTTTCTGGTCCATGGCGCGACCATGCCTCCGGCGCACGCGGCTGTCGCGGCGCTGATCTCCGCAACCGGCGCCGCCCTGCTCATCCTCATCGTGGCAAAGTGGTTTGGCGTGGCGCGGATCAGGCTGGTCACCTCCGCGGTGCTTGTGGTGCTGATGCTTTTCCTCTACGGAGCCGGTCCGGCCTTCGGCATCCCCGCGATCCCGGCCACCAAGAAAGTGATTCAGCTGATTGATCGTACCTACTCGGCGCGTCCGCTGGCCGAGCATCTGGCGGCGGTGGCTCCGGCTGATGAAACGGTTGCGGTTTTCCGCGTGCGGCGCGACATCGAATATGGCCTCTCCTTCTACCGGAATCGCGAAGTGGTGAACTACGAGCAGAGCGGCGTGCCGGTGGAGCAGCATCTTCTGGTGGCCCGGATGACCGGCAAAGGCGGTGTTGACCTGCATACGGCAGCGGCGCTCGCTGAGTATCTGGCTGGCCGTCGCTACGAGGAGCTTTTCAACTGGCCTGAACAGGGATTGGCGGTGTATTTAGTAAGCGGGCTCCCGCAAAGCCAGTAACAGAAACCCGCAGTTGCACATGACTGCAAGTCATGTCAAAGTGACCGGAAGGGTTATTGGCACGGAAATACAGATGGCATCGAGCGCCTCCATCGAAATTCTCGATCTGCGCCACTTCACGGCGCCGTTGCTTCGTCCTGTGCTCGAGGCTGAGGGAGACGTCTGGAGAGAACGCCTGCACTGGGATTACCGGAACTCTGCCCGGCTGCTGATGCAGTATCTCGACAACCACACGCTGCCGGGATATGTGGCCCTGGAGGCCGAGCATGCGGTTGGGTACGCTTTCTGCGTTTACGAAGAAACCAAGGCCGTCATTGGCGATGTCTTTGCCCTCTCGACAGGGCCGGGACAGTTTTCCATCGCACCGGGCTCGGGCCACGAGATCGAGGAGACGCTGCTCAAGCATCTTTTGGAGACGCTGCAGAATACGCCGCACGTCGACCGGATTGAATCACAACTGCTGCTTCACCCTTCCGGTTCCCACGCCGGGATCTTCCGCAGAGCCGGCTTCCAGATCTATCAGCGGCTTTTTATGGTTCAGGCCTTGCAGGCTCCTCGGGAACTGCCCCGAGTGGACCTGCCCGGCGAGTTGGAGCTGCGCTTCTGGCACGACGACGACTTGCCGCGCGCCGGAAGGCTCATTGCTGAAGCCTATCGCAGCCATACCGACGGGCTCATCAATGACCAGTACGGCTCCGTACATGGCTCGCTGCGCTTTCTCAACAACATCGTGCGCTTTTCGGGCTGCGGTGTCTTTTCCGCGCCGGTTTCGCATGTGGTTGTGCACCGTCCGAGCGGCGAACTGGTGGCCCTGCTGCTGGGCTCGCGTGTAAGCCCGGAGAGCGGACACATCACGCAGGTCTGCGTCCACTCGGCGTACCGCCGCCGGGGCCTGGCGCGGTTGCTGCTGTCGATGGCCGCCGCCCACTTCCAGCGCCAGGGTGCTTCAGAGATCTCTCTGACCGTTACCGCAGCCAACACCCATGCGATCGACCTATATCGGGCCGAGGGCTACGTGTGCACCCACCGCTTTGATGCCGCGGTGTGGCGGCGGGGTGTGACCACCTGAGGCATTGCGGAAACCGGGTCGTGCCTTGCGGATGCGGGTGGGTGGCTGCGGTCTCGTGAAGTGTAAACCCTTTGCTCGCCCTTCAGCGCTTTTTCAATTGTCTTTGTCAGTGACAATTCCTGCGTGGTATCTTAGCCACGTGTTGAAGTGCTCTGATAAGGACCCAAAGGGCCCCTGGCGATGATCGAGAGTACAGATTCAAAGCACCTGCGCCGGCTGGGACGGGCAGGTACTCTTCCCTGATAGATCATTGATGCGGCTGCGAGAAAGCGTTGCCCACCCGGAAAGAATTCAAAATCCTTAGAGCATCTCAGCAGCCATTGATTTACATCCCCTGCTTTCTGACTCTGCGATGGAGTTTGTTCCAGCACAAGGAGCGAGTATGTCTCTTTCAGACGATTTTCTGCAGAACCCCGAAACCTATTGCGCGCCGCGCAACGCCGGCGGAAGAGGTCGCATCCTGATTGTGGCCGAACGAGAGATGCTAACGCTCAATGCCAAGGGCGGATACTCAAGTGTCGCCAAGACCGATCGGGTTTCTTATTGCCGCATCGCGCAGAATGTAAACATCGGCCAGCAGATGCAGCAGGTGACGATCAGCACGGGATCGGATACCGTGGTGGCGGAAGTGAAAAGGAATCCGCCCAATCCAGGCGACTACGGCAAGCGTGCGGGAGATTGGTTTCCCTGCTATTACCTGCCCTGGCAGGCCCAGCAGACCTACCGCA
>JAJZNH010000011.1 GCA_021811745.1 Acidobacteriota bacterium | reverse complement strand
ACTGCCCAGCGGCCTTCGCGGATGCGCGCTCGAATTTCCTCGAACATCTGCGGCGCTACGCGCTGGACCCAGCGATAATAGGCCGCGGAAGACTGGCTGTAACATAGATCGGGCGTCTCCTTCATGCGGTCTAATGCGCTGCGGAATGTCGAGAGCACTTCGTCTGCGCTATCGCGCCACGGCCACAACCACGCAGCATCAATGTGCGAATAACAAATGATGTGCAGCACCTTGCGCGGCTCAGCAGGCATGGCGGCGCCAGATATCGTAGCACCCGCGGCTAAAGTGCCTAGCGTAGCCGCACTCTGCGTGAGAAAGTCCCGCCTTGAAAACTTCAGCGAATCTTTTTCTTCCATCGAGATACAACCCTTTCTTTAGAGGGGCGGTTACGAGCGCTTTTATAGCGCTCTCATTGTAGCCGGTTGTGGCAATTTGGCATTCGCCTAATGGTCGAATGGCCCCCGGAGCTGAGACAACGGAATATGACACATTTCTCAGCAAATGGAGAATGGATTGAATCGGCTGAGATACAATTCAGCGGGTTTTATCAGCGACAGGCCGGTGGATTGGTGTAGGACTGATCGGCGATAAGTCTGGTATTGCACCCAGACGCGAGAAGGGTCGGCGCCAGGGCCTGTTAACACTCTCCGGATGAGTGTCCTGGTAATGTTAACAGCACCTACAAATGCCGCGGGCAGGTGGAGCAGTTCTTCAAGTGGATCAAGCAACACCTGCGCATCAAGCGATTCCGGGGCACCGGCGAGAATGCCTTCGAAACTCAGATATAGGCAGTCATCGCCACCCATGTGCGGATCACCGTTGATAAAAAACGAACTCGAAATAAAGCATCGCTCTCCTTTCTACCAAATCTGAACGTGTCGATCTTCGAGCCCCCATTCTATGCACCCTTGACGAGCAACTCGACACTTCCGAGGGGTGCCACCCAGAAAACCAACTGATTTTATTCCACTTCTAACCAGACACTGGTGGAGTGACATAAATCACATCCAAGCTAAAACACAACTGATACACATAAATTGTCAACCCGATGCAATGTACAGGGAGGCCCGTCCAGGGGGGTCTTGAGAGGGGCCGGAAGCTCTGAACAATCGGGCTTCTCCCGGAGGTCGAGCCATGGGCCAGAACCCAACCAAACGCTGCAAAAACATCATTTGCCGCAGAAGGCCAACTAGTCTTATACTGAAATACGACTATTCTGGTCGTATTTCTGGCGTGCCGCCCATCCGGCGGCCTTTCGGAGTCTGGCGGGTGAGCGCTTTAAGCGAACTGAATGTGGGCGAAAGCGGGGTGCTGGTGGCCCTCAAGCTGCCGGAATCCGTTCAAAACCATTTGATGCATATGGGCTTTGTGCCTGACGCGCTGGTGACGGTGCTGCGCCGCGCTCCGGCTGGCGACCCTACGGTGTACGGCATCGACGGCATGGAGATCGCCCTCCGCCATGAAACCGCCGCGGCCATTCACGTACGCCAGCCTGAAACAGTGGCTGGATCTGGCCCGAAGGCAACCGGGCAGCCCGAACGGGCCCCCGAACCGGCCGAGGTTACCCGATGAGCAGTTGCTGCTCCACGCCAACCTTTGAGCCGCCTGCGGCTCCGCCGTCCGAGGGGCAGATTCGGACGGTGGTTCTGATTGGCCCACCCAATTCCGGCAAATCCACGCTTTTCAACCGGCTCACCGGACTCCGCCAGAAGGTCGCCAACTATCCCGGCGTCACCGTGGAACAGCGCATGGGTCTCATGTCCGGCGTAGGCCTCGACGAGCTGACCCTGATCGATCTGCCCGGTATCTACTCGCTCAGCCCGTACTCTGAAGACGCACGCGTCTCCATCGATGTGCTCAATGGCAAGATGCCCGGCACGCCCAAGCCCGATGCGGTGCTGCTCGTGCTCGATTCCCTGCACCTTACCCGCCAGCTCATGCTGGCCGCGCCCGTCCTTGCAGTGGGATTGCCCACGCTTGTGCTCCTTAACATGACCGACCTGATGGAAGCGCGCGGTGGTCATGTGGATACGCTCAAGCTTGCCCGCGAACTGGGCGCGCCGGTTGCCCAGATCAGCGCCGTCAATGGAACCGGCCTTGATGCCGTACCGCTCTTCCTGAACCGCCAGGCCAGCCAAAGCGCGGCCAAGCCGCTAACCCTGCCCGTCCTCGGCAATGCCGCCAGCACGCACACCTGGGCCGCGCAGGTCAGTCGCCGCACCGGCTACCATGCCCCGCTCTCAGCCGAGAGCAGCCGCAAATTGGACAACCTGCTCCTGCATCGCATCTGGGGACCGCTGCTCTTTCTCGCCGTGGTCGTGGGCGTCTTTGAGGTGGTCTTCGCCGTCGGTCAGCCGCTCTCCGACGGCTTCGGCGACATTCTCGCGTACTTCGGCACGATTGCCCGCCCGCTGCTACCCGCCGGCTGGATCCAATCCCTGGTCATCGACGGCGTCTGGAAAGGCGTTTCCTCAGTACTGGTCTTCCTGCCGCAGATTTTACTGCTCTTTCTCTTCATCGGCGTCTTGGAAGACTCCGGCTACATGGCCCGCGCCGCGCTCATTGCCGATCGCGTCATGCGCACCATCGGCCTCAACGGCAAAGCCTTCATCCCGCTGCTCTCCGCTTATGCCTGCGCGGTCCCGGCCATCATGTCGACGCGCACCATTGAGAACAAGCGCGACCGCCTTGCCACGATTCTGGTCACGCCGTTCATGACCTGCTCGGCGCGGTTACCGGTTTACCTGCTGCTGATCGCTGCTTTCATTCCCGACCGCTACTATTTGCACGGCCTCATCGGTCTGCAGACGCTGGTCATGCTGGGACTTTATGTAGCGGGTTTTGTCGCCGCCTTCACCACCGCGCGCCTGCTTAAGAGTTCCATCCTCAAGTCCAGCGACACGCCGTTCATCCTGGAGCTGCCGCAGTATCGCATGCCCACGCTGCGCTCTCTCGCGCTGCGCCTGCTGGATCGCGCGCGCATCTTCCTGCAGAACGCAGGCAAGATCATCGTCGCCGTGACGATGGCCTTGTGGATGCTGGCCCAGCTTCCGATGATCCATACCGCAAACGGCGCGCTCTCCGCGCCCGCCCTGGCCGATAGCCTGATCGGCCGCATCGGCCGTTTTATTGAGCCGGCGATTGCGCCTCTGGGCTTCAACTGGAAGATCGGCATCGGCCTGGTTTCCAGTGTTCTGGCGCGCGAAGTCATGGTCAGCACGCTGGGCACGCTCTACGGCGCCGATCCCAGCACGCAGACTCTCAACCTGCATGCTGCTCTGCGCCACGACATGACGCTGGGCGGCGCGCTGGCGCTGATGATCTTCTTCGCTTTCGCCATGCAGTGCACTTCGACCATGGCCGTCGTCCGCCGCGAAACCAATAGCTGGAAGTGGCCGACGATCCAGTTCCTCTACATGCTGGTGCTGGCCTACGTCTCGGCCTTTGCGGTCAATCACATTGTCATGGCGTTCATGTAAGAGCCGCAGTCAGCATCAATTTGGAGTTGGAGTCTTGTTCACCTGATCAACCATCAATTGCTCGACCGCGGCCTTGCTGTCTTTCAGCTTGAGGCCGAGCTTTTCGACCGAGTCGTAAATATTTGAGCCTGCATCCAGCTCACCGGCACTCGCCGCCAGCATGTTGTTTGAAGCAGCGCTGTTTGCAGAAGCTATTGGCGGTGTGAAGCCCTGGGCGCGCGCCATCCCCATCATGTCTTTCAGGGCAATATCGATTGCCACCTGGTAGCTGCCCTTGAGTCCGGTCATATTCACTACCTGGCGCCCACTCCCGCTCGACCGGAGGATGTTCGTTAACATATCGGCAAAGCCCGCCATGGTCACGTTGCTTGACTCCAGATGCAGCGTGAGCGACTGTCGATCGAACTTCTGAGTAATGATGCCTTTTGCTCCCATATTCATGGTGACCGAACCATCGGGATGCCGGGTCATCAAGATCGGGCCGTCCGGACCTTCGAATTTCGTCTCGCCTGGCTTGAGCGGGGCATTCTCATCAATCGGTCCGGTCGTGGCCGGCGACTGCTTCAGTTTTGGTCCGTTCTTGCCGACCACAAGGGCCAGTACGCGCTGTTCGTGTGTGGAGCGGTGAACAACCAGGCCAAACCGGTCCGCGAGCAACGTCTGCATCATTGCGGGAGCGTCATCTTTGGAAACCCCATCCGGAATCGTGGCAAGAATGTCGAATCGTTCCGAGGCAAGCCAGGCCGGACCGGTGATCTGGTAGGCCTTTACGTTGTAAGCATAGGCGATGAGATTTTTGAGCGGAACGTAAATAAACTCCGCCCTTGAAGGATAGACATGCACGCCGAGTGTAGGAATCCTGCCTGCACGTACTTCAGCCGCCACTCTCTCCACGTCAAGGGGCGCCGAAGGCCGTATGGCAGCCACTTCGAAGGCGAGTTTTCCAGGAGCGGTCTGCGCAAAAACCACACTGGCTGCAAGCAATATGACGGCAGTTTGGAAAAAAGCCATGAAACCCAGGCGCCCACGTCGCTCTTTCATGGAGTCCCTCTGCAGGTTGCGCGTTCGCCGTAATTATACCGTCATTCCAACCCCATGACCTGTCTGTCGACCATGTGAGAAACTGGAAGAGCTGAAGTTCTCGGGCGCTGCATCTCTGCGCGCCGTAAAAATCTTCGCTCATTTTTTCGTTTTACCCGCCGGCCCAGCCGATACCCCGCTGCGGCCCGCGCTCAGGAACCG
>JAJZNH010000579.1 GCA_021811745.1 Acidobacteriota bacterium | reverse complement strand
GGAGAACTATAATGTCGAAACTCAACAGCCGCCGTGCCCATGCCGAGGCCCTGCTGGCGCGCGAATGCGCGGGCAGCACCACCCGGCGGGTATTCACCCTACGGGTACTGGCCGCCAGCACCCTCGCCGGGGCGCTACTCTTCGGCCCCGTAACAACCAGCGTCGGGCAGATGCGGCGCGCGGGCGAATATGCCGTCGCCGATCTGATGGCTTATAGGTTCAGGGATCTACCCTTCGATCCGCTCAGGACTATCACCTGGCAAGTGCAGGCCGACCGGACAGGCGTCAAGGAGTGGGCGAGCTTCCAACCTCTACGCAACGATGCCATCACCGTTGGGGAATTGGTGGGTTTCGGCGGCATCATGGGTCTCTTGCTGGGGGGCATGTGTTTGTGGCTGGGCGCAGACCACCGCCGCCGGAAGCAGGACGAGTTGTTGGCCGATCGCATCATCGCCGGCACTCGCATTGTGAGCGAGACGGAACTCGCACGTATGACCGCAGCCTGGAGCAGCGCCTATTCTCTCCGGTTTGGCAGCGTCGCTCTGCCGTATGGCTTGGAAACCCGCCATATCGCCATGTCCGGCACGACCGGCGCCGGGAAGACCACTGTGTTGCGCCAGGCGCTCGATGCGATCGAGGCACGGGGAGATGCGGCGCTGGTCTATGACACCTCGGGCGAATTCATCGCCCACTATTATGATCCGGCACGCGGTGATGTGATCCTCAACCCCTTCGATCGGCGGGGGGTGTTCTGGAACCCCTTCGATGAAATCTCCCACCCCGCAGATGCGGACCGGATCGCCCGCCACCTGATCTCCGAAACGGGCGATCATGACCGGGACGTGTGGCTCGAAACTGCCCGGATTCTTGTAGCCAACATCTTGCGCACGCTGTGGCGCGAGGGGCGGTGCACGTTGCAGGCTTTGCTGGACACCCTGCAATCCATGTCCAGCGCGGAACTGGAACGCTGGCTGTCCCATACGTCATCCGCCCGCACCTTCGCCGAGGACGCCGATAAGGCGACAGGATCTGTGCTGTTCATGCTGGCCAAGGCCGTCAATCTGCTGATGTTCCTACGCGCCAATCCACGAGACGGCGAAGCCAGCTTTTCCTTCGTCCGATTTTTCGCGCAGATCGATCGGCAGGAGGGCGGAAAACCTTTGATCTTCGTGCCCAGGAAAGAAAGCTACTTCGAGGCCATGAAGCCATTAATGGCGCTCTGGCTCGAATGTGCGGCGTCTGCCGTTCTTGGCCTCACACCATCATCGTCGCGCCGGCTGTTCTTTGTTCTGGACGAACTCCCCGATCTGCCGCGCGTTGCCAATATGGTCCGCCTCCTGCCGGAGGGACGAAAATTCGGCGCCAGCGTCATCCTGACCTTCCAGACCATTGGCCAGATGCGGGATCGCTATGGACGTGAAGGGGCAGAAGCCTTGCTGGGATGCTGCAACACGAAGCTCTTCCTGCAACTGGTCGACCAGGTCAGCCGGGAATGGGCGTCGGACACGATCGGCAGCACCGAGGTGGAAATCTCCACCCTAGCCGACACGCTGGACCCGAAGACGGGCAAGCCGCAGCAGACCTTGAGCACAACCAGGCAAATGCGGCCCGCAGTGCTGGAAAGCGAACTGCGCCTGCCCCGACATATGGCGTATCTGCTGTTGCCTGATGGGTTGCCGGTCGCAAGGATCGACCTGACCGATGCTCATATCCGGGCACGTGGAGAGGCCCAGCAGCTGCCTTGCATCCCGGCGGATATCTCGGAGACGCTGTGGAGCACCACCCAGCCGGATCCGGACAAGGATGGCGAATTTCCTGCCCCGCCGTCAGGCCCGGGGCCGGTGTGATGGTGGCAACAATCTCGGCGCTGACCAGCGCCGCCCAGGCTGCCAGCTACTACGAGGCTGACGATTACTATGCCGAGGGGGGCCTCGCCCCCTCGGAATGGCTGGGCGAGGGAGCAAAGACCCTGAACCTCAACGGCGCTGTTTACCGTGACCAGTTTGCGCGGCTGCTCGCGGGTCATGTAGCCGGTCAGCAGCTTGGAACGATGCGCGATGGTGAGTGGGAACACCGGCCTGGCTGGGATGTCACCTTCAGCGCGCCGAAATCCGTATCGATCATGGCCGAGGTGGCAGGCGACCGCCGCCTCATCGCGGCCCATGAGCAAGCCGTCCGGACGACGCTTGAACTGGCCGAGCGGCATTTTTCCGCGACCCGTATCCGTGAGGATGGGGCTATCCGCCGGGAAGCAACCGGTAATCTGGTCATCGCGTCCTTCCGGCATGGCACGAGCCGGGCGCTCGATCCGCAGCTTCACAGCCACAACATCATCCTGAACATGACGCGGGATGAGGCTGGGCAATGGCGCAGTCTGGAGCCCCGTGCCTTCTACCAGATGCAAAAGCAGATGGGGGCAATCTACCGCCAGGAGCTGGCCGCCGAAGTGCAGGATTTGGGCTATGCGATCGACCGCGGGAAGGATTCCACCTTCGAGATCGCCGGGTTTGATGACGAGACGCTGGAAGCGTTCAGCCAGCGGAGCGCGGCCATCGAAGCAAGACTCGCCGAGCGAGGCAAGAACCGGGCGGAGGCCAGCGCCGCCGAGAAGCAGGTCGCGGCGCTGGATACGCGGCAGGCCAAGGAGATGATCCCCCATGCCGAGTTGATCGGTGCCTGGCGGGAAGCGGCTGACTCAGTCGGATGGGATGAACAGGCACGGAAAGGCCTGATCGCACGGGCTGAAGCGCGGTGGGAATCCGGTGCCCACAATGTGGAGCAGGAATTTGCGCGCGAGGTGGAGGCAGATCGTGCCGTGGCTCAAGGCGCGGCGATGCTGGGCGAGCGGCAATCCGTCTTCTCCACGACAGCACTGCACGAGGCTTCCGGGCGGTTCGGCATGGGGCGCGTGGGGCACGATGATATTGCCGCCGCCATCTCGCGCGCCGAGAAGACCGGTGCGTTTGAGACACGCGAATGCCTCGACCGCCGGGGCATAGCTTTCGAGGGATTCACCACCGCGGCAAACATCGCAAACGAGATGACTATGCTGCAACTGGAGGAACAGGGCCGGCAGAAGGTAAAGCCCATCCTGCCGCCGGTCGCGGCTGGCAAGGCCGTTGCCGAGGCTGAGCGACGTAGCGCCCAGCGGGGGCAAAGCTGGACGGATGAGCAGAGAGCGGCAACGGCTCAGATCCTTGCCAGCCGTAACCAGATCGTCGCGTTGCAGGGGGCGGCAGGCACTGCCAAGACATCCACTGTCCTCGCGACCATCGCGCGGGAAGCGGAGGCGCAGGGCATGCAGGTGACGGCGCTTGCCCCTACGGCATCGGCCGCCCAGGTGTTGGGTGAGGCGCTGGATTCCCGTACCGACACACTGGCGCGTCACCTACTCGCGCCAGGCCGACCAACGACACAAGAACGTTTGTGGATCGTGGACGAGGCCTCACTAATCTCGGCGAAGGAAACGGCAAAACTTCTTGGACTGGCTGAAACCCACCGGGCGCGGGTGCTGCTGGTGGGGGACACAGCACAGCTGGGTTCCGTCGAAGCGGGTGCGACCTTTGGCCAGCTTCAGGAGGCTGGCATGGAAACCACTCGCCTGACTACGATCCTCCGTCAGACCAATGAACATGCCAAAGCAGCGGTAGAGGCGAGTCTGGCGGGCGATGCGAAAAATGCCCTTGCCGCTCTCGATGCAGGTGGCGGGCGTGTGATCGAAGGCGGTACTCGCGAAGAGCGATTCGCCCAGATTGCACGGGATTATGCTGAATTGGACGCTAATAACCGCCGCAAGGCCCTCGTAGTCGAGCCGTCCCGCGAGGGGCGCGATGCACTGACCAGGGAAATCCGCCGACACCTCGTTGAAAACAGCGCCCTACATGGGCCGGCAATCGAAGCGGCCAGACTCGTGCCACGCAACCTCACCCGTGCAGAGGCCAAAGACGCACACAACTATGCCATTGGCGACACGATCCGCTTTGCCAAGGATTATGCCGACAAAGGGGTAACAAAGGAGCGGGCCTACAGGGTGGTCGGCATTGATACCGAAACGGCTGCGATCACGATCGCCGAGCCAAATGGCTCAGCGATCGACTGGCGGCTCCGGCAATGGGGGGCCGCCCAATCCCAGGCGTTCAGTACTGAGACGATCGAATTACGGGCCGGCGACCAGATACAGTTCACGCGCAACGACCGTGCCATGAAACGGGTAAACGGGCAGCAGGCCGAAATCGTCGCTGTTGATCCAACCACCCACAGCGCCACCGTTCGGCTAGCGAAGGGCACGACAGAAAACCTGGCGTTCGATGATCCGCGCAACCAACACATCGCCCACGCCTATGTCGTGACCGCCTTTGCCGCCCAGGGGCGGACTGCCGAGCGCACGTTAATTCACGCCGAAAGCACGGCCACACACTTGATCGATCAGAAGAGCTTCTACGTGGCGGTCTCGCGCGCCAGGAACAGTGGCACAATCTACACGAACGACCGCGTTAAATTGGTGGATGCGATCACCGAGCGGACAGGCAGTAAGCAAGTCGCCCTCTCTGGACGAGAAAATTCGGCACAATCTGTCGGATCGGCGAGGCGTTTGGATACGCTTCAGCAGTCGGTTAAGCAGAGCAATCACGCCTCTCTGTGATCAAGGTAGTCGCCTGTGAACTATGAGATCTGGCGGTAGGCGAAGCCGAGGCTTGGTGAGCTGTTTGCGGCCGAGAGCCAT
>JAJZNH010000992.1 GCA_021811745.1 Acidobacteriota bacterium | reverse complement strand
GAGACGATGGCGATCGGTGACAACTGGAATGACGTGGAGATGCTGGAGTGGGCCGGCCAGAGCGTGGTGATGGGCAATGCAGCCACGGAGTTGCGCGCCATGGCCAAAACGCGTGGTTGGAAGCAGGCTCCGCCCAATGACCAGGACGGGGTAGCGGTGGTGCTGGAGACTGTCCTGACTCGCCGCAGCGGGCCGTCTCCCGCTCAGCTTTAACGTGATAACGATGGACGAGCGCGCATGCATTTGAAGCTTTCTCTCACGATCGTAACCGCGGCAGCACTGGCGAGCCTTGCTCTGCCGGCGCGGGCGGTCGAGCGCGTGACCTTGCGGAACGGCTTCGCCATGCGCTGCGATCATCACGCCGAGGTCGACGGCCACATGCGCCTCTACCTGAGCGCCGGCGAGGACAACTACATCGAGCTTCAGCCGCAGGAGATTTCAGGCATCGTGCAGATTCCCGATCCTCCCGCGCCCCAGGCGCCCGCCACCGCGCCGGCCGCCGCCGCTGCAACTCCCGCCGGGAACGCCGGACTCAATCCCGCGGACCTCAACGAGATCCTTGCCAAAGCCGGCCGCGAACACAATCTGGACGTAGACCTGCTGGCCAGCGTGGTGAAGGCCGAGAGCGGAGGTAACGTCCACGCTGTAAGCCCCGCCGGAGCCCAGGGGCTGATGCAGCTCATGCCCGGAACCGCCGCCGAACTGGGCGTAAAGAACAGCTTCGTGCCTGACCAGAATGTGCTTGGCGGCTCAGCTTATCTGGATGAGTTGCTTACCCGGTACAGCAACAATCTCGCTCTGGCCCTGGCGGCTTACAACGCCGGCCCTGAAGCGGTGGATCGCTACCATGGCATTCCGCCCTACGCGGAGACGCGCGCCTACGTGGCGCGGGTCATCCATGAGTTCAATCGCCGCGTGCTGGCGCGCGAGGCGGAGGCCCGCCGCGCATCCGCCTCGGCGGGCTCCCGGCGGAAAAACCTTGCTCCCTGAAGCATTTTCCCCGTCAACGCGGTCAAGACCTTAACATAGATTGCAGACACATAGGCCAGGCCGCGGAACGGAGAACGCTTGAAAAGAAAACAGCTCATCGTAAGCTTGGTGGTCCTGGCGGCGTTGGTGGCGCTGGTGGTGTGGGGCCGCGACAGGATTCACTTCAATTTCGGCGTCTTCCGCTCCCAGTTGGCGCTCGCGGACTGGCGCAAGATCGCCATCGGCGTAGCCTGCATCTACCTCGGCTATGTCTTCCGGTCCGTGCGCTGGGCTCTGTTGCTCAAACACAACAAGAAGGTACCGCCGCTCTCGCTCCTGAGCACCCAGGTGATCGGGTTTACCGCGGTGGCGCTGATCGGCCGCGTAGCCGACCTTGTTCGCCCCTACCTGGTCGCAAAGAAAGCCGATCTGCCGCTGAGCACACAGGTTGCGGTTTATATTGTCGAACGGCTCTGCGATTTTGGCTCCATGGGCCTGATGTTCTCTGCCGCCATCCTCTTCGCGGCGCCGGGATCGCTGCCCCACCCTGAAATCGTAAGGAAGGCCGGAGGCTCCGCGCTGGTACTTACGCTCGGCGGCGGTCTGTTCCTGATTGCCGTGCGCCTCACCGGCAATGCGGTTGCCGTGACGATGGAGCGCGCATTCGGCATAATTTCGAAGAAGCTGGGCAATGCTGTCGGGCACAAGATTCGCTCCTTCCGCACCGGCCTGGACACCATGCGCACCTTCTCTGACTTTTGCATAACCGCCGCGCTTTCCCTGAGCATGTGGTGCCTGATCTTTTTGGCTTATCTTGAGACGGCGCGGGCCTTCGTCGCGAGCCCGCAACTGGCGTCGATGACGCTGGCGAAATGCATGTTGTTGCTGGCCTTCAGCGGTGTAGCCAGTGTCTTTCAGCTTCCCGTGCTGGGATGGTTCACACAGATCGGAGCTGTCGCTGCCGCCTTATCCAGCTTCTTTGGCACCTCACCCGAAGCAGCCACGGCCTGCGCCGCCACGCTGCTGCTGGTCACCTTCCTGAGCATCGTGCCCGTGGGGCTGGTCTGGGCTCAGTTCGAGCATGTCAGCCTGCGCAAGATCACCTTGGAAAGCGAGCACGCCGGGGAAGAATTAGCGGTAGCGGAAGCCGCGGAATCAGCAGAGTGAGTTGAACGGCATAGATTCGCCACCGCCATTGCCTTTGCCGGCTATGAGTAACGGATCGTCTCCGGCCCCACGGCTCCGCCCGTCATCAACATGCTCATGGCCTGCTCCATCGACAAATTTGTTTCAATGACCCGCGCCAGAGGCAGAACCTGCAGGAAAGCCGATGTCGGGTTAATCGCGTTGGGCACGAGCACGGCAGCCAGTTGCTCTCCACTGGTCGAATCGGTCAGCGTGCGCGTCAGGAAGCCCACGCTCTTCTGGCCCGCGATAGGAAAATCGATCAGCACCACCCTTTGACTGGTCTCTTTCCTCGCCATCATCGTATCCAGCAGTTGGCGCACCGAAGTGTAAACCTTGGCCACGAACGGCAGCCGCTCAAGTACGGCCTCGAAGAGACGAAAGGCCTGGCGGCCGATCACGAACGAGGTGATGCGGCCCACCACGTAGAGCAACACCAAAGTGAGCACAATGGCCAGCCCCGAATCCAGCCACGGCTGGTTGGGTTGCGCGCGGGGGAAATAGATATCGAAGAGACGAACCAGCGGCATTCCCTCTTTGGCCAGCGTGCCCAGCACGAAACTGAAGATCAGATAGGTTACAAACAGCGGTCCGATAACAAGAACCCCCGCCAGAATATTACTTTGCAGACTCCGAGACAGATGGCCCAAAACTCGTTTCACGCGCATCTCCTGGCTAAGAGAATACGCGACCCCGTAAAGGATCGTGCCCTTTTGTCATGGATTGCAGGCGGCAGGAAATGAGACAATCCGTTTAGCGGCATTCTCAAACAAGGGCAGCCATGAACGAGTCAAAGGAAAACGGCCTGAACGATCGGGATCTTCCCCTGCGGAACGAGCAGGATCTTTCTCCGCGCGCCGCTGCCTCGCCCTTACCCCAAGGCGAATCGCGGCGTCTGGCCGCGGTAGCATCACCCAGGCGCGTATTCCCCAGCACGCCACAGGAAGACTCGCGTCCCGGAGACCTGCCCGGTGTGAAACGAGCCGTCGGCGCGCTGCGCATCGCGGTTCCCTTTGTGCAACGGCTCCTTCCGCTGCTTGATGGAAAAATTGGTACCGCCGTCTCCAATCTACTCATCCCGCCTACCCAGCCCGCGCCGCCGCCCCCGGTCAACCTTGCACCGATTGGCGATGGCCTGAACGGTCTCCAATCCCAGCACAAGGAGCTTCGGGATCAAGTTACGGAACAGAATGCATCGCTAAGGCGCATCGAAGAGCAACTGCGAACGCTCCAGGAAGCTGCAAATCACAGCTCGGAAGCCCAACAGGAGCTTCGCAATGACCTGAAGGCCAGCGCCAGGAAAGTTGGAGTGGTCGCCATCATCGTGCTGGCGCTTCTGTCAGTCTCTGTTGCGCTGAATCTGGTTCTGTATCTCCACGTGCAACACGTGCTTCGCTAACCGCGATACCACCTGCAATCCATCGCGTACAGAGTTGCCGCGACGAGCGGCTGCATACATGCACCGAGGGCGCGCGCAGCAATCCCACTCCTCCCACTAAACGTGACTATAGTAATGGTTTACTAAGAAATTCCGGAGTATCCGCAGCGCGGGCACGAGCGTTTTATATTCTCAATCTATTTATTGATGATGTGAATGTATCTTGCTGTCATTTTGCTTACTTTTGCAAAGTTTCTGTTGTGAGGTGTTGCCAGTCGTATTTTTCGAGGGCTACCATGCGCATAGTTTTACAAAGTGCAGCCCGGAACAGCAGCCATAAGCCGGGACCGTGTCCACTATGCAGTTATCCCTACATTCACAGAGCTTCACGAACAAGCGGCGCTTTAAGCGCGCGTAATTGGAGTGTCTCGTTATGGCATGGTATGCCTACTGCATCGGTGAAAAGCAAGCATTTCCTGAGTTGGCCCGTCATCGTAAGCCTGTTCCGATGGAATCCATCCACGGAGTCAGCGGTAACCAAGTCTTCCTTTACCCCGCCAGTGACCTCGCCGTCGTCGTAAGTGAACACAACCCCCAGGAAGCCCTGAACCAGAAGGCCGGCGTCGACCACGCGCGCGTCATCGCCGATTGCTTCCAACACTGCACGGTGTTGCCCTTTCGTTTCGGAACCATCTTCCGGGACGACGAAGGACTCCGCAAATCCATCCGCTCCAACCAGCGCCAGTTTTTATCCAACATCGACAAGCTGCGCGGCAAGACCGAGATGCACCTGAAAGTCTTTGTCGATGGTTGCTGCACGCGCCTTCATGACAGGCATAACCCCGCTGACAACGCCGGGCGGGAATATCTGACCAACCTGCGCGAAAACGCGGCACGCACGCGCGAGCGGCAAACACGTGCACGCGCCGTCAGCTTCCAAATGCACCGGCAGTTCCTGCCTCTGGACGAAGAGGTAACCTGCAGGCTTACGGAAAGCGGCAAGATGGTGCTGGACATCGCCCATCTCATCGACCGCAAATGCGTGGAGCGCTACCAGAACAAATTTGCCACCACCAGCGCCATGATGCGGGAGTGCCAGATGCAGCTCTCCGGTCCCTGGCCTCCGTATCATTTCGTGCATCGGCTGACGCGCCCGTCTCACTCGCAGCCAGCGGCCGCGGCAGACCGCCC
>JAJZNH010000398.1:892-4724 GCA_021811745.1 Acidobacteriota bacterium | reverse complement strand
GTGCAATTCTCATCGCGCACGGCGGCGGAATCGAGGCATCCAGCGTTCCCGGCAAGGGCGCCAGTTTTCGCTTTTGGGTGCCGCTGGCTGAAAAAGAGCCAGAGAGCGTGCGATAAAAACGCCTCCTGCCTCGATCCTGAGGGTTATAGCCTTGGCTCCTTGCTCCAGTCGCAGGCAATCTCGCGGCGCTGCTCCGAGCTTTCCACCGCCCACTCCAGCACGCGCGCCACGCGCCATGCGTCCCGCGCCGCCACGGGTGCGCCGGCCTTGCCGAGAACCGCATCGCGCACGCCGGCGTAATAGAGCCGGTAATCGCCCGCGACAGCCGGAATGGGACGGCTGACCGTTGCGCCATCTTCGCTCGAATTGAACGTGCCCCACTCAGCCTCGGGCTCTCGTCCCCACGGGTCATCACCGATGCGGGTGACGTGATTGAGTGCTGCTTCCTGCGGATCGAGTCCCCACTTCCAGTAGTTCCCCTTTGTGCCACGCAGGTGAAAGCGCGGTCCCGAGGGCAAAGAAGGACTGTTGGCGCCAAGAACCACCATGAAGCCGGGATAACGGAGGCGGATATTGAAGCCGTCCCAGACGCGGGCCCACTCCCGCTCGTGCAAAACATCGGCAGAGACGGCCTGGGGCTTGCCGAAGAGCGTCAGCGCCTGGTCTGCAATATGCGTGCCCAGATCCAGCAGAACCCCGCCGCTGGAGGGATCTTCCTTCCAAAGCCGATCCTTGGGCTGGACGGGCCGCCAGCGGTCGAAGCGCGACTCGAAGTGCACCAGGCGACCGAGCAATCCTTCATGCAAAAGCTTCGAAACCGTCTGGAAATCGGAGTCCCAGCGACGGTTATGGAACGGGATCAGCAGAACCTTTTTCGCCGCCGCCAACACCATCAATTCGGCGATCTCGGTAGACCGGATCGACATGGGCTTGTCAACAACTACATGCTTTCCGGCCTCCAGAATCTTCCGGGCGACCTGAAAATGTGTCGGGCTTGGCGTAGCCACGATGTAGAGTCCGAGCGAGGAGTCCGCCAGCATCGCTTCGAGCGTGTGATAGGTGACGATGCCGGGATAGCGCTCGGCAGCCTTATTCGTGCTGCGTTCCATCACGGCTGCCAGTTCCAGACCCTCGACCGAAGACAGCAGCGGCCCATGAAAGACGCGGCCGGCCATGCCAAAACCTACCAAACCTACCCGAATCATACGATCTCCTCGAAATGCGGCACAGCAGCCAGCAGCCTGAGCTAAACTTCGAGTTTATACCGAGTCTCCGCCAGCCTGTAGAGCCGACGCCATACCAGTCGGTTCATCGCCACCACCATCACGGAAATGAAGATGGTGGCCAATAGCAGCACGGGAAAGTGTCCGCTATCGGTTGCGGTATCAATTTGCGCGCCTAGTCCGATCACTTCCAGCGTCCGCCCCTTCACGTGCGAGTACTCGGCCATCACCGACGCGTTCCACGCTCCGCCGGATGCGGTGATCATGCCAGTGATGAGGTACGGAAAAATACCGGGAAGGATCAGCTTCCTCCACCGCTGCCAGCGTGTGAACCGATACAGCGAACAGACTTCGCGCAGGTCGGAGGGGATCGACATGGCTCCGGCGACAACGTTGAAGAGGATATACCATGGCGTGCCCAGCAGCATGAGCACGATGGATCCGACGCCCAGCCCGCCGCCGATCTGCACCAGTCCGACAAGCAGGATGGGAAAGACCGCCGTGGCGGGAACCGAGGCCAGAATCTGCGCAAGCGGCTGCACCACGCGAGCAAGCCGCGCATTCAGGCCAATGGCCACGCCAACGGGAATCGTCCATGCGGCGGAGATCAGCAAGGAAGCATTGACGCGCAGGAACGTAGCCGCTGCGCCTTCAAGCAGCAAGTGCAGTTCCGCCCATGTCACCGTCCTGAGCATGAGGGCGGC
This sequence comes from Acidobacteriota bacterium, assembly GCA_021811745.1. The sequence continues at coordinate 2,797 of JAJZNH010000398.1, read as the reverse complement.
TTTGATCGCGCCCCAGCCGGCCACCGCTATCGCCACCGCGGCCAGCGTCCCAAGCGCTGCCGAGCTTTTGCTGAGCGATGGGCCTCCCTCCGGCAGATGCACTTGGCGGCTTTCGCTCTTGCGCGCCATGCGGCGGTAGATCGGCTCCTGCACGCGCGTCCAGATGTAGCCGGGAATGGCGGTGAATAGCGCGGATTCGCGCAGCAGCTCCAGAATCGGCGAAGTAACACGCTCCGAGGACTCGACCTGCTCAAATTTGAACTTGTCGCTCCACGCGATCAGCGGCCGCCACACCAATTGATCGGTGGCCACCACAATGAGGATCATCACGCCGATGCCGCTGATCAGGGCGCGCGTATCGCCCTCATTGGTAGCGGTTTGGATGTAGCTGCCCAATCCCGGCAACTGAAAGTTGCGCTCGCCCATCGTGAACGTCTCGCAAAAGATGAGCGCGAACCATCCGCCGGCTACCGAAACGATGGAGTTCCACACCAGGCCGATGGTGGCGTAGGGTATCTCCAGTTGCCAGAAGCGCTGCCAGCCCGAGTAGCGGTAGATGCGCGCCGCCTCAATCATCTCCCTGGGAATCGTCTTGAGCGAAGAGTAGAAGCTGAAAGCCAGGTTCCATACCTGCCCCGTGAAGATCAGCAGAATCACTCCCATCTCGATGCCGAGCTGATGGCCGGGAATCAGCGCCACCATCGCCAGCACCACCGGAGGCAGAAAACTGAGCACTGGAATCGATTGCAGGATGTCGAGCACCGCGACCATCCACGGCTCAAGGCGCGGATTGTACGCGGCGGTATACCCGTAGGCTACGGCAAACGCCAGGCTGAGCATGTAGGCAATTGCCATGCGCACAATGGAGTAAAACGCGTAAATCGGCAGGGCGGTGGCTGAGGTCGAGATGGCGACAACGGGAATGGGCTTGCCCAGCCAATACACGCCCGTGCTCACCACCGCGCAAAAAACGAGGATCGCGCACACGGCCACCACGGCATCGGTGAAATATGGCCATGTGCGAACCGTGACGAGGGTTCGCGCGAGAGGATGCTGGATCTTCAATGGACATCCTCGCTGGCGGCGATCCCTTCATCCTGCGCCTCGGGCAGCACAAAACGCCGCCGGCCGGAATCGTAGTCGAACAACTCAGCGTAGCGGCCCCAGGCAACCGCCGTTTCCATCTGGCGCAGGCTTTCCTCATCGCTGAACTGCTCGTCCAGCATATCGAGAAAGAAATCTTCCGGCACGGTATGGTCGCTCTTGGTTTCGAGCGCCCGGCGAATCTGGCGCAACAGCAGAATGTGCCCCAATGCGGCATCGCGGAAGAGCTCCTTTTGCCGCAGGATCTCCGAGTTGGCAAACTCGGCTCCGCTTTCGGTAATCACCGCGTCGCCCTCTTCAATCTTGAGGAAGCCCAGCAACTCCGCCGCATCCACGATCGGCAGCAAGTCGTCAATCTCGAAGGCAAGGTCGTCGGCCATGCGATAGATGTCGTCGCGGCCGCCCTTGTCAAGCAGCAACTCCAGCAGGCCGGCCATGCCGCCGGGCCGCGCGTGCGGCAGCATCTGGTAGCGCATCTGGCGCTGGTCGCGCACCTTCACCTGCTGCTCCGGAACCTCGGCAGGCGCCGTATCCGGCCGCGTGAGCACCTTGTAAATGTAGTCCACCAGTTGCGTAAACGCCTCTGATTTGCGATCGCGCGGCTGCGGCAGTTGCACGCGGAAATCAGTGCGGATATGCCCTGGATTCCGCCCCAGCACCACGATGCGATCGGCCAGCAGCACCGCTTCCTCGATGTTGTGCGTAACCAGAAAAACCGCTTTGGTGGGCATCGTCTTGTTGGCCCACAACTCCAGCAATTCACTGCGCAGGTTCTCCGCCGTCAGCACGTCAAGCGCGGAG
>JAJZNH010000398.1:0-882 GCA_021811745.1 Acidobacteriota bacterium | reverse complement strand
AACAGCACCTCCGGCTCCACAACCAGCGCGCGGGCAAAGCCGACCCGCTGCTTCATGCCGCCTGAAAGCTCCTTCGGATAAGCCGCCTCAAAGCCATCCAGCCCGACCGTATCCAGCATCTTCATGCTGCGGGCGCGCCGTTCCTCGGGAGCCACTCCGCGGGCCTGGAGCGGAGCCTCGACATTTTCAAGCACCGTCAGCCACGGGAACAGCGCAAAGCTCTGGAAGACGATCGAGACATTAATCTCCGCCTCCGCGATGGGCTGCTCGTGCCAGTAGACCCGCCCGGCGGACGGCGTGGAAAGCCCGCTCAGCATGCGCAGCATCGTGGACTTGCCGGAACCGGACGGCCCCAGCAGGGCAAGGATCTCTCCGGGGACAATGCTCAAATCCGTGGCAGAGATCACCTGGATGCGGTTCGCGCTCGGCTGCGCGTAGTACTTCTCAATCTTCTCCGCGCGAATAATCGCGTCAACGGCCGCAGCCTGAGTCGCGTTGGGGATGTCCGCTGTCTGCATCGATGGTTCTCCGTTGTACGCCCGGGCGCGCTTATGCGCCCGGATGCTGGAAGTATAAGTTTGCTGCGTTGCCTCAAAGTAAATCGGCCTGCGGGTGAATACGGCTGGACTGAATTCCCTGCACCGCCAGCCATGTTTATTGTCTCCGAGCCGGAACTGGTTCGTTGCACGCCGCGCCGGGGGCGTATCATTCTAGGTAAGACGTTTTGCCGGACGGCCAAGGTTCGTCAGTGGCTTTCGCGCCACAGCGTAACATGAGCTTTATCTTTTCCGCACCATGAGCGTCCAGGAGAGTATGAGCAATAATACAGTCAAGCCCAAGGTTCTGGTAGCAGATGATGAGCGGGTTATAGCTGATACATTG
>JAJZNH010000544.1 GCA_021811745.1 Acidobacteriota bacterium | reverse complement strand
GGCGTACTGGTGCTGCTTGACCCGCGCATCCGCAAGCAGCGCTACGGGCAGGCGTTCCTGCAGAGCCTACCGCCCTACAGCATGACGCAAACCATCACCGATGTCGAAGACTTCTTCCGAGAGGAGCCGACCAATGGCTTCCAGAAAAAGGACCTGTCATCCTGATTGGAGAATTCAATTCTGGACCTCGGTGATGCGGGCCACCGTGTTTGCGCACGGTGGAGGCTCACCCCTGATCCATCATTTCCGCTAAATATATTCCCGGAAGATCTCCGGCGAAGGCGCGGGAATAACGGCTCGGCCGACGAGCATTCCATCGTCACCGGCGACCTTGGAGCCGGCTGCAACAGCCGCCTGCACGCTGGCGACGTCACCGGCCATCAGCACGAATCCCTTGCCGCCGAGGGCCATGGCCAGATGTACGCGCAACAACGTGACATTTGCCGTCTTAACGGCTGTGTCGGCGACTTCGATAATACTGGCGGCAGAGAAGGTTTCGACGACGCCGATGGAGCGCAGTTGTTTCGGATCGATCTCCACGGTCTGCGCGATTGCCTGCAGCACCGAAGGATGGACGCGCGCAATCTGGCGCCGCTCGATGAGCGAAGCGCCCGCGGCATTTGCTCCGGCCAATAGCGCCGACTGCACGCTGGTCACGTCGCCCGTAACCACGATCAGGTACTTGCCCGAGCAGATGGTACGCGCCAGTAGCATCTGAATGGAGCCCGCCTTCAGCATCGTGTCCTGGACCAGATACCCGGCTGCTATGCTTGAAAGCTCAATCAGTCCGATAGAGTTAATTTCAGTGGCCACATTGGCTCCTTCTGCTGCGCATTCCAAATCTCCGGTTCCTATTAGTTCGCGGTAGGAATTCTGTCGATATGATCAAGTACAAACATATTCACCGGTACATCCTGCTTCTCTACCTTGAGCCCCAATTGCTCCCGCAACGCAGTAAAGACGGATGGCAATGAAGAATTCGGATCATCAACCGGCGCGTACTTTAAGTCGACGTCATAATTGCCAGTCAGGCCAGTCCGATCGACGACGGGCCTGCCTCCGAAGGCTAACTTTAATAAAGTTGCGAGTTCCGGCATGGACATATCTGTGGCTTGAACACCGTCCCGCAAAATGTAAGCATGCGCTTTTTCCGTTTTGACGCTAGTTTTCAGCTTAGGCCCGCCCTTTGCAATGACGAGTGCGTAGCCATGGAAATTCTTCATCTCGCAATGGTAGGCAAGATGAAATCGTTGCTTGAGTAACTGCTGGAGCAAGGGCATGAGTTCTTTATAACTTGGCCCAGTCTCCCCTTCCGGTTTTGCATTCACGACATATTCTTGCTGTTCAAGCCATGAAGGCTTTTGCTCAATCTGATAGGAATCAACGTCAAACGCCAATTCGATCAGAAAGACCAGGGTGACGTTCCGGGCAGAAAAATGCAGTGCGCCTTCAGGACTGATCGAAGTCAATCCAGTATCTCTTGGTGAAACCAGATGGACTGAAGCAACTTCGAATGCCGGCTCCGCAGCCGCTTTCTTTTGTGACTGGGCTGATCCAAAGGGAATGAGAACCAAACTGGCAATGACGATACTTGCGATGCCCGCATTAGCTGTCCGTTGTTTCGTGTTGAGTGCAAGCGCGCACGGACTCATCACCATCACCTCGCTGATTGGTTCCATTGCTGCTTGTCTCGCATTCTACGCCTCAATGACAACTGCTTCGCCTTTTACCGTCACCACGCCATCGATGCTCGAGTGAATTCGCGCGCCCAATTTGCCTTGCTCCGGCGCGGCCAGCAAGTCGCCAGTTCGCACCCGATCGCCTGTCTTGACGACGGGAATTGCTGGCACGCCTGCATGCTGCTTGAGCGGCAGATTCACCCTGCGCGGCACAAATGCGTGCTCGACGAGCGGGCCGGTGTTGTTGAATTCGCCCAGTCCCAGCTTGGCGATCAGCCTGCGCATGGGCACGCGGCGAAACTCAGCCATGGGATGCGGCTCGATCGACTCCGGTGTGCCCTTCCACACCAGTCCACGCTCGCGCGCAAGAGGCTTGTTCTGCACGCAGACGGTCTTCGGATCCAGATCCTCAGGGCAGGCGAACATGGTGCACAGGTTGCACTCGCAGCAGTAGAGAGTGGAAACCATGGCGTCCGCGCCAGTGTTGAAGCCCAGCGACTGCATCGCCCGGTGCGGCTCGATGGGATGTCCAAGCAAAAAGCGCGGGCAGAACTCGGTGCAGAAGCGGCACTGGTCGCAGGCCGAGCGGCCGATACGCTGCACGTGAATCCACGGTGCATTGTGGCGGCGGATGAGAGCATGTTCGGCGGGCAGCACAATAATGCCGCCGGTGGTTTTGGTTACCGGAACATCGAGGCTCGCGGCGGGTTTGGCCATCATCACACCGCCGAGCAGGACGCCGAAATCCGAAACGGTCGCGCCGCCGGCGGCCTCAACCACCTCGCCGACGGTAATGCCGACGGGAACGCGCAGCGTGACCGGCGTGGCGACCGCTCCGGCTACGGTCAGATATTTATGGGTAACGGGCCGGTCCAGGCCGATGTTCATCAGCGTTTCGACGTTGGAGACAACCGCGTCCACATCTTTGGGCAGCCCGCCGGGAGGGATCACGCGGCCGGTGACCATGTGGACGAGGATGAACTCGTCCCCCGCGGGGTAGACGTCTGGCAGCGGAACCACGCGGATGCCGCTGGGCACCTGGCGCTCCAGCGCCTCGATGATGTCCTGATACTTCTCCTTGATGCCGATGACGCCTTCGCGCGCGCCAACCGTCTCCATGGCCATCTCCATGCCGCGCAGGAAGGGTTCGGCATAGTGCAGCAGAAGCTCTTTATCCTTGTGGAGCAGTGGCTCGCATTCGGCCGCGTTGGCAATCACCACCGAGACGCGGGTCTGGAGCTTGACCGCCGTGGGAAAGCCGCCGCCGCCCGCGCCGATGATTCCGAGCTCTTCCACGCGCCCGGGTAAGGCTGCGCCCGGAGCCGCTCCTGCCTGCGAGATGCCCGTTCTTGCCATCATTTTCGAATATTTACCTCAAAATCTGTCAAACTTGCGATTGACTTTGCCAAACACTGTAGAGTATCATCCAACTTCGGTCAACAACAGTCAATAATGAAATGTCTGATCCCAAATATCGGTAGTACGTCGTTCAAGTACCGCGTCCTGGACATGCCGGCCGAGTCCGTCTTGGCTCAGGGACGGGTGGAGCGGATCGGGCAGCCGGGTGGCGACTGCCCGGATTATCCATCCGCCATTCGCACGTGCCTGAGCGGGATTGCGGGTCCGGGCAGGCCGTTGTCGAGTCTGGCAGAGATTGGCGCAGTTGGATTTAAGGCAGTTCACGCCGGACCGCACAACGAGCCGCAGATTGTCGACGAAGAACTCCTGGCCGCGATGGAGGAATTTGTGTTTCTGGCGCCGGCCCACAATCCCCCCTATATCGCGGCGATGAAGGCTTTTCAGCAGGAGCTTCCCGGGGTTCCGTTGGTGGCGGTGCTCGAGACGGGGCCCTACCGGTTTATGGATGAGGCTTTGACGACCTATGGCGCGCCTTATGAGTGGCGCACAAAGTACGGAATACGGCGCTATGGGTTCCACGGCGCCAGCCACCGATCGTCGCGCGAGCGTACGCAGGTTCTGATGGGCCGCAAGGAGATTCGTCATATTTCCTGTCATCTCGGCGGCAGTTCGAGTGTGGCGGCCTTTCGCAATGGAACCGTGGTCGACATGAGCATGGGCGCCTCGCCGCAGTCTGGATTGCCGCAGAACAACCGCGTAGGCGATATCGACGCCTTCGCCGTGCTGCACATGATGAAGAAGCTCAATCTGGGCCCGGATGAGATGGCGACTTTGCTGAGTAGCCGCTCCGGTCTGGCGGGCATCAGCGGCAAGAGCGGCGATGTTCGTGATCTGAGCGAGGCGGCGAAGGCGGGGGACAGCCGTTCGCGGCTGGCGCTGGATGTATTTGTGCATTCGATTCGGCATTATGTGGGCTCGTTTCTGCTCCAGTTGGGCGGACTTGACGTGTTGACATTCTCCGGCGGCATTGGCGAGAACAGCGCTGAGATTCGCGCTGCGGTTTTGAAGGATCTGGGCGGTTTCGGCATTGAAGTCGACGAAGACAGGAATCAGTCAATCAAGGGCGAAGGCGCCATATCCAGCGATGGATCCGCGGTGAAGGTGCTCGTGGTCCCGGCCAACGAAGAGATTGTGGTGGCACGTGAAACGGTGGCTATGGTGGAGCGCGCGAAGGCGTCGGCGCAGGCATTGGCTTAGGATTGTTGGCCACCCACCCTTGGCGCAAGGAGAAAGACACGCCAAGGAGGGGGCACCCGACATTCGTGGAGCGCTCAAGGCAGGGTAAGGCAGTTCAGGATTGAATATGGGAAGCGCAACAATGGCAAACTCGGTTGGGACGATCGACCGATCGATGGTCGAGCAGATCGTTCGCCAGGTCGCACTTGAATACCTGGGTCGGACCAGGAAAGGCAACGTGCCGGAACTCGTTGTCCAGGCGTCTTCGCGCCACATGCACGTTTGCCGTGAAGACATGGACATTCTCTTCGGGCCGGGAGCGGAACTGACCTTCGATCGCGATCTCTACCAGGAAGGCAACTTTGCGGCGAAAGAGACGGTGACCATCGTAGGGCCGCGCGGCCGGATCATCTCCAACCTTCGCATTCTGGGGCCGATGCGCAAGGAGTCA
>JAJZNH010000426.1 GCA_021811745.1 Acidobacteriota bacterium | reverse complement strand
TCCTGCTCGATACCCCCACGGCGGCGACGCCGGGCGGCGACGCCGGACAGCCATCTCTGCGCGGAGCCGGCGAAGAAGGCGTGGAGACCACAGTGGATGGCGCAAACACGCGTCTGTCGTTTGGCCGCGTGGGAGGCGCCGGAGCCGGCAATTATGGCCGAGGCAATGTAGAGCAGCGGAACATGGGCCGGGTCTGGACCAGCGGGCGCGGATTCATCATTGGAGAAGCGGCGATCCGCGCGGTGCAGGCGGTTGCCGGCAATGTGGCAGCGCGAGCATCGCGCGCCGCCGGCGGCGAGATGACCGTGGAGACAGAGCGCGGCGGCAACACTCTGCACGGTCAGGGATTTCTCTTCGACCGCCAGAATAACTGGGGCGCGCGGAATCCTTTTACGCAGTGGGTGAAGGAGACCGCGCCCGCAACCTTCGAAACGTCACCCGTATTTACTCCGGAGGCGTACACGCCGCCGGATCACGAGATGAGCTGGGGCATCGGCGTGGGCGGTCGCATTCGCCACAGTAAGCTCTACTGGTTTGGCGCGCTCGACGGTTACAGGCGCAATGATCCAGGCCTGTCGATGGTGCGGCATCCTGACATGTTTTTCGCCCAGCCTTCAAACGACCAGATGCAGGTGCTGGCGGCGCGGCTCGGCCTGCCCAGCGTCAACCCGGTTGCTGAGGGTCTGGCTGCGTACTCGAAGATGCTCGAAACTCTGGACAGCCTGCTCGGTCCAGCTCCGCGCACCGCCGCGCAGTGGGTCGGCTTTGGCCGCCTGGATTGGGATGCCGGCGAACGCAACCACTTCACGCTGGAAGGAACGGGCGCGAACTGGAACTCGCCGGGCGGAGGAATGACGCGGGTTTCGGAGATGTACGGGAACCATAGCCTGGGCGTCAGCGAAGCAAGCGAGGGATGGGTGCTGGGCCGGTGGGAGACATTCCTGACGCCGAATCTGCTGGCCGTCTCGGAAATCTCCGTAGGGCAGAATGATCTGGGCACGCATCCCGGAACTCCTTCGGCATTTGAGCAGACGCTCAACAACAACGTGTGGGGACAATTGCCGCAGATCATGGTGGACTCGCGCTACGGCTTCACCATCGGCAATCCCTCACGCTTCGGGCCGGGCAGTTATCCCGACGAGCACTTCTATCGCGGGCAGGAATCGGTGGAGTGGGTCCGCGGCGGCTGGCTGATGCAATCAGGTTTCGAGTGGGGCCACGACGCCGACGCAACCAGCTTGCTGCGCAATCAAACAGGAACCTATTACTACTCCAGCGTGGAGAACTTTGCCTCTGATGCGCTGGCCTACGCGACCTTTGGACTTTCAGGGCAGCTCGATCCCTTTCACCAGCACAACTGCGATGAGACGGGGCGGGTGTGGCGCGACTCGGCGGGCAAGTTGCGCGGCCTGGGCTATCTGCCTTGTTACACCTACTATTCCCAAATGATGGGCCCGGCCAGGTGGAATTTAAGCACGAACGACTGGGCCGGCTACGCGAGCGCCCAGTGGGAGCCGCATAAGCTGGTGACGCTCTCCGCAGGGCTGCGCTGGGAGCGGGAACAGTTGCCGGCGCCCATGACCGCAATGGCCAACCCCGATCTTCCGCTGACGCAGAAGCTGCCGGACCTTGGCAATGACTGGGGACCGCGCGTAAGCCTTGCGATAGGCAACTACAAAAATCACTGGCCGTTGCTGCGCCTGGGCTACGGCATGTACTTTGCGCGCACCATGAACGCCGTGGTCGAAACGGCGTTGACGCAGACCGGCTCTCCCAAGGGCGACCTTTACTTTTTCATGCGCCCCACGGATAATCTGAATGCGGGTGGAGCGCCGCCATTCCCCTACGTGCTTGCCGGAGAACCGTTGAGCATGGTCAAACCGCGCGCCGTCGAGTTTGGGCCGGGCTTTCGCAATCCCGAAGTGCATCAGGCCATTGCTTCGGTCGAGGAAGATGTCCCCGGCGGCATGCTGCTGACAGCCAGCGCGCTGGTAAGCCTGGGCCGGCGCCTGCCGATTTCGACCGATGCCAACATCGATCCCAAGATCAATCCCGGGACCATCACTTATGCCGTCGTGGACGGCACCGGCAAAGGCCCGATCAAGACGAAGCAGATCACGGTTCCTTTTTATGCTTCATGGCCCTCAGCCACTTCCGTGACCGGCACGGCGGGCCGCCTGAATCCGAATTATCAGCAGATTTCGGAGATCGTGAGCCGGGCCAACTCCACCTATGAAGCGGCGATCGTGAGGTTGGGACGGTACAGCCGTCGTGGCGTTGGCTTCTTTGCGCATTACACCTATGCCCACGCCGAGGACTGGAATCCCAACGAAGGCGCGTGGGTGGCGGGCGACGGCGTGCTCGACCCGGAAAACTTCAGGCTGGAATACGGAACCAGCAACCTGGATGTGCGCCACTCGGCAGCAGCCTACATGATTCTTGCGGCTCCCTGGCAGCTGCATGCACTTGCAGGCCGGATCGCGAACGACTGGAGGCTTTCCGGGATCGGCCTGTTCCGCGGCGGCCTGCCCTACACGATGCGCACTTCAGGCACGTTGCCCAAGGAATTTACGAATGGGGGCGTGGCGATCGCCGGCCTTGAGCCGGGCATGAATGGATCGGGCGGAGATAACCGCATCTATGGCGTGGGCCGCAACACGTTTCGCTATCCTTCGACGTGGAAGGCGGACTTCCGGCTGGGCAAACAGTTCAACCTCGGCAGAGAGGCCCACATGGAGCTCATGGCCGAGACCTTCAATCTCTTCAATCACAGCAACGTTACAGAGATTGAAACCACCGGTTACTACATCCGGTCGGGCACCAGCTCGGGCGAGCTGCCATCGCTCAATTTCCTCACTGGACTCAAGCCCGACACCGTGGCATTCGGCAAGCCGCTTGACATCAACGGCTACAACTTTTACCGGGAGCGGCAGATTGAATTTGGGACGCGAATCAGCTTCTGACCGCGTTCAAATCGCGCGCGGCGACGGGGTTGCGCTGAATGACAATATTGCTGAATCGCGCCTATTCTCGCCTCTCGCTTGACAGCGGTACGGAGCGTGCCTATGGTGTGTGCATGCCCAGCCACACTGCCATTTCCGATCCCAAAGTGGCTGCGCGCTTCTATCCTTCCGAAGAGTTGCCGTTGCGCGGGTTTGCGCCCCGCACCGGGCCCAAACCACAGGCTTTTACACCACTGGAGAACCAAATGCAAAATATCGGCCTTTCTCTGCGAATGGGACGCTCCCTCTGGCTTCCCATCCTTGCCACTGCCGCATTCGCTCTTGCGCTTTTGCCGGCTTCCGCGCAGCGCGCGCCAGGACACTACCCTCATCTGGCGCCCCCGGGGAATACTCCGCCGTCGGCGGGACCGCTGGCTACAAATCTGTCGCCGAAATTCACGAAGAAAGATCTTGCCAAAGCCATGAGGCTGGTAGACGACTGGCAACTCCACCTTCTGCCGGACCAGGCGCAGTACGACTGGACATGGGCAGCGCTCTATGACGGATTCATGGCCGTTCCGGATGCGGTCGCCGGGGACCAGTACAAGCAGGCCATGCTGGATATCGGCAACAAACTTGAATGGCGGCCGGGACCGCGCATCATGATGGCCGACGATCAGGCTGTAGGCCAGATGTACATGGAGCAATACTTCATCCATAAAGATCCGAAGATGATGGAGCAGATGAAGGCGCGGCTTGATGAAGAGATCGCTACGCCCGAATCCCAATACGAGAAGAAGCCGCTCTGGTGGTGGTGCGACGCACTCTTTATGGCCCCGCCTGTCTATGCCGACATGTACAATGCGACCGGCGACCAGAAGTATCTGGACTTCATGGACAAGCAATGGACCATCACCACGGATCTGCTCTACGACCACAACAAGCACCTCTATTCACGCGACGCGACGTACCTGGACAAGCATGAGAAGAACGGCGAAAAGATCTTCTGGTCGCGCGGCAACGGCTGGGTGATGGGCGGCCTCGTCCGCGTGCTGCAGCAGATGCCGAAGGATTCTCCGCTGCGGCCAAAGTATGTCGAGCTGTTCAAAGAGATGTCGGCGGAGATGCTTTCAATCCAGGGACCGGATGGACTGTGGCGACCGGGCCTGCTCGACGCCGCTTCGTATCCGCTGCCTGAACTTTCCGGCAGCGCCTTCATTACCTACGCGATGGCGTGGGGAGTGAATGAGGGCATCCTCGACAAGGCCACTTACTGGCCCGCAGTACACAAGGCGTGGAAGGGGATGCTCTCGCACGTCTATGCTGATGGGCGACTGGGCAGCATTCAGCCTGTGGGCGCCGCGCCCGGAGCCTTTACCGAGACATCGAGCTATGTCTATGGAGTGGGCGCTTATCTGCTGGCCGGCTCGGAGATTTACCGGACGGCGAAGTAGGGTCCGGCACCCATCCCAGGTCTCATCCGCTGCAGCGAACGAGACCTGGGAAACCCAAATGTCAGGATTGACGCGGATTGAAAAAGACAAAAGCATGCTACTTCGCCGCCACCACTGGCGAAGCTCCCTTCAGGAATGCCGGATCCATTTCCGCGATATCTACTCGGTAACTTACTGAGTCAGCGGTGGGGAGGTTGGCCGGGGCCTTCTGGGTAACTTTTCCCGTCGCGGCCCACTCGGTGCCGCGCTGAAAGATCGTGATGAATCCCACGCAGCTCAGTGCGAAGACATCGTGGCCCAGCGTGGTGTGAAAGATTCTTCCCTTCCCGT
>JAJZNH010000851.1 GCA_021811745.1 Acidobacteriota bacterium | reverse complement strand
GGGGGCGTTTTCGGCCCCCTTTTTGTGTGCTGATGCTATCATCCGCAGTCAGCGGCGGTCTTACATCTTCGGCCCGCCACTGGGGTAGTCCACCCGAATGGTCAGAATTTCATACGGATGAATCGGGACTTTGACGACGTTATCCGAAACGGTCAGCGGGCTTCCTTCCGGCGTTTCCATCAGATTGGTGACCGTCGCGCCCGTCGCTCCGGCCGGTACGTGAAACTCGCAGGTTGCGTTCTTCCCTGCCCACTCGTAGACACGGAAGATGAGTCCCTTGGCATCTTCCGCTTTCTTTACGGCGGTCAGCACCACGTCATCCGGCGAAACCGAAGCAAACGAGTGCTCTGCCGGCAGCGAACCGGCATGCGCCGTCGCCACCATCGCTTTGAGCGGGTAGTTATAGTCCCAGCCGTGGCGGACAGTCAGCGCATCCTTCCACGTCCCCGCGTGCGGATAGAGCGCGTAATGGAAGTGGTGAGGGCCCTGATCGGCCTCGGGATCAGGCCATGTCGGCGAGCGCAGCAGCGTCAGCCGCAGCATGTCGCCAACAGCGTCGTACCCAAACTTGGTCTGATTCAGCAGGCTGAATCCCTGCTTGGCATCGCCCAGGTCAGCCCAGCGCATCGCCGGGACCTCAAACTGCGCCTTTTCCCAGCTATTGTTGCGCGTGGTCGACCGCTTGATGCTTCCATAGGGAATCTCGTAAGTGGCAGAACCGCTGGTCGCCGCCAGCTCGAATGCGGCCTTCAGCAGCACATGCCGCTCGTGCCAGTCGATCTGGTTATCGACATCCACCATATCGGCATCCGGCGCCAGGCTGATTGTCTGCACGAACTTCGAGCTTTGCCAGGTGCGGGCAACGCGAATGGCCGAGGGCCCCGCAACGGTCACCGTGGCGCCGCTGGTCAGCAGCGTTGGCGGCTGATCCAGTGTGCCGGGGTCGATGTTCCACGCGTCGTAGTGGGTCGGCATGTCTTTGAACGCCTGCAACTCGTTGCCGCAGCTTCCCGCCGCCAACGTCTCAAAGTTGGCGCGCTTGTCGAAGAGGCTCGTGATGCAGCCCGTAGACTTATTCACCACAACGCGCAGCACCTGATTTTCAAGGACCAATGAATTACCGTCATCGGACTCAGTGCCCTTGGGCAATGGCTGCGCTCCACCGGGAGCATAATCTACCCACAGCACTTTGTACCCAAGCGCGGGCACATCCAGCGCAGGAATATTCAGCGTTACCTCACCCGTCGCGGGATTGCGATGCAGGACGGTCGCCACGGAATGTGCGGCGTCGCCTTTCTGCCCCTCCAACCGGTAAGCGGCCGGAGCTCCGGCGAGCGGAAGCTCCATCTTCACCGTCACATTTCCTGATCGTGCCCATCCCAGCGGGTTGAAGACGATGACCGGAACGCGCTCATTTCCCTTGGCCTGCGTGTCCACACGCTCGGCCACCGTGGCCAGCGCCTTTGAGCTGATGGCGTTCGTTGACATCCGCACCCAGTCATAGTACTGCTGCGCATCTTTGTAGATAATGCCGATTCCCGAACCAGCCGCCAGGTCATGGAACTGGTTGAAGAGCACCTTCTTCCAATCTTCAGTCAACTGCGCTCCGGGATACCCGCGACCGTCCAGCCACGCCAGCGAAGACCATTTTTCGGCATCAAGCATCTCCACTTCACTGTCACGCATGTTCTGCTTGAGGGTGGCCTGGGTGGTGTAGATGCCGCGGTGATATTCGAGATACAGCTCGCTGTCCCACGTGGGAATGCTGATCTTTCCCGGCACTGGCGACGGAGGCGTGTACCCCTTGGCAATGGATTGGTAATTCCACACACGGCTGTTGGGCGCAATGTCGTTTTGAATTGACGTGAAGTAGGAGATCGCCGTGCCGAACTGGTACTTCGGCGTGATGTGACCAGGAGAAGCCCAGTGGAAGCCCTCGTCAAGCATGGCGCGCGTTGGTCCGCCGCCATGATCACCGATGCCGTAAAGGTCCATCATGTTCGTGAGACCGGGAGAATCTTTTCGCGCGTTCGTCAAGTCCACAGAAAGACGGACCGGGTTCAGCGTGCGGTTTACATAATCGTGCGGAAAATAGGTCAGCACCTTTGAGCCGTCGGGCGACTCCCACCAGAACAGCTTGAAAGGCAGCTGATTTGTATCGTTCCAGGCCATCTTCTGTGTGACAAAGTAATCGACACCGCTCTTTTTGTAGATTTGCGGCAGTTGCCATGTGTACCCAAACGAATCCGGGTTCCAGCCGACTTTCACGTCCACGCCGTAGTTCTGCTTATACCAGCGCTTGCCCACCAACAACTGGCGTACCAGCGATTCACCATCGGGCAGGTTCAGGTCCGGCTCAACCCACATGCCGCCCACCACCTCCCAGCGACCTTCCTTGATACGCTTTTTGATCTCGTTATTAATGTCGGGATATTTGTCGGCCATCCACTCGTTATAAGCAGCGGCCGACTGCGTGTAGGTGTAGCCGGGATACTCGTACATCAGTTGCAGTGCTGTCGAGAAGGTGCGCCTGACCACGTCCACGGTCTCGGTCCAGGGCCAGAGCCAGGCTGCATCGATGTGCGCGTTGCCGGTCAGGTGGAAGGTGGCCTGCCGCAGCAGGGGCTCCAATCCTTGAAGCCTGGCCTGAGCGGCCTTCAAACTGGCGTCGAATTTAGCCTGATCGTGGCTGTCCAGAGCTGCCATGTCCACAGTCTGAATCGCGCTGTTGAGCGTATCCATCTTTGCCGTATCACCCGGCGCAAGGCTTGGAACCAGCGCCGCGGCCGCGAGAAGCTCATCGCAAAGATCGACGGGATTGGGGCGATTCTCAGGAAAATCAATCCGGTAGGTCGCACCGCGGAAGGTCTTGGTATCGACGGTGTGGAGCAGCTTGACTGCGATGACCACTTTGTCGCCGGGCTTGGCGTCGTCGAAGAGCACAATCGGCTCCAGGTCATCGCCCAGAGCCACGCGCCGCCCGTTAAAGTAAAGAATCTGCGGCATGGGACCATTGGCGGTGGCGTGGAATTGAAACCAGATACGTGCCCCGGTCAGGTCGTAGCCGTCGAGGGTCTGCGGCACTTCAACGGTCTGGCGAAACCAGACGGCCTCATTCGGCGCTGTGGCGCCCATCGCGATCGGTTGCCACTGGCTCTCGTCTACGCTGACGGCTTCGCCGTGGGGCAGGTCGCCTGCGTGATACTTCCACGGACCATCGGGCAGTTCCTGCAATTTGGCGAGCCGGTCAACAATGGCGCGGGAAGTGGGCGGCAGATTGGCGGCGGCCTCGGCCGAAGGTCCGCTGCGTTGAGCTTCGGCGCGGCCGGAAAACAGAAGGAGCCCTGCGAGCAGGAGGGACAAGACAAGGATCGAGCGGTGCATTTTGAGAGCAAGAATCATGGCTGATTTCCCTACCGAAAAATCTTAGGCCATCAGCCCGGCCCTTGGCTCGTTCCCCTGTTGAAAAGCCACCCCAAAGGGTAAATTATGCGTCACGGCATCCCATTCCGGGCACTGTGGAC
This sequence comes from Acidobacteriota bacterium, assembly GCA_021811745.1. The sequence continues at coordinate 1,203 of JAJZNH010000851.1, read as the reverse complement.
CAGCCGCTTGCGCAGAAGCGGAGTGTGTGGAAAGACCGGGCGGCAAGTACGGCTGTATCAGGCGCCCGGGCGAGGCCAGCGTGCTTCAATCGTCGTCCCAATTCCGCCGCGAGGGCGGAATTCGCCGCGGACGGCGGCCCAGACAGGATCACAGGCTTTCACCACGTCCTCCAGGACCTGGTTCACGATGTTTTCCTGGAAGATGCCCAGATTGCGGTAACAAAACAGGTACTCTTTGAGCGATTTCAGTTCAAGGCAGCGCTCGCGGGGCATGTAGCGGATGGTCAATGTGCCAAAGTCGGGCAGACCTGTCTTAGGGCAAACAGAGGTCAGCTCCGGATCGTCAATTCTGATCTCGTAGCCCGGAAACTGATTCGGCCAGGTTTCGATCGCGGGAAAAGCAAAGTCGAGGCCGGCTTTGGCATGCTCCTCGGTGTAACGCTGCGAATTGCCTGTTGCTTGTGCCATAGCATTATTGTACGGGGCGGCGTGCCAGCCTTCGCGGCAGGCAGCCAAAGCAATCGCATGAACCGCGCAAATCCGGGCTCTACTCGCCGCAGCGAGAAGAATCGCTCCATGTCAGCCGTTGTTTTGAAAGGGTACGCACCTTCGCTGTATCTTCCTTGCGCGAATCGGGCATGCCGCTTACACTACGCGTCATCGGCAATATTGGAATAGTAATCCCGCCCTATCTTTCTGCCATTCGACGCGTATCGCGCCAGGCGCGCGATCCTCAACTTGTGCGCTACATAGCCAGCGGTTGTCGCCAGCACTCCCAATCCGTACTTCACGCTGCGCCGAAAGTTGATGGAGGACGCCTCTTCAAAATACTTCGTCGGGCAGGAGATCTCGCCGATCCTGAAGCCGAACATCACCGCCTGCGCGATCATCTGGTTGTCAAAAACAAAATCGTCCGAGTTCTCCAGCAGCGGCAACGTCAGCAGCAGTTCCCGCGAAAAGGCCCGGAAGCCGGTGTGATACTCCGACAACTTCACGCCCAGAAAGAGGTTCTGGAAAGCCGTCAGCATCCGGTTCGCGACATATTTGTACAAGGGCATGCCGCCCTTCAACGCGCCCCCACCAAGAATCCGCGACGCCAGCACCATGTCATATAATCCGCTGGCCACCAGGCTCGCCATGGCTGGAACCAGCAGCGGCGTGTACTGGTAATCGGGATGGACCATCACGACAACCTCGGCGCCG
>JAJZNH010000416.1 GCA_021811745.1 Acidobacteriota bacterium | reverse complement strand
TGCCGGATGGTGCTGTGCCGTTCCTGTTTGCTCACACGAAAAACCGCGGCCAGGACAACGGGCCGCCCCTCTATGCATAAAAATACAGAAATGATGTATAAATATGCAAGGGGCTCCCGAAAAAAGGAAGGCGTCCCACGTGGCAATCTGCCGCCGCTGCCAAATTCCTCGAAAAAGTTCGCTTTTGCCCTCCGAGAGAAAAGGAAGACCGTTATAGTTGGATATGGGAACGAGAAACAGTGCTGAACCGGCCGTGTCGACCGGCGGCCCCCGCCCCAATCTGATCGATCCGCGCTTCGATCATGAATCGTGCGGCGTCGGCTTTGTCGCCACCCTTGAGAACCAGCCTTCGCATGAGATCCTCCGGAAAGCGCTGACCGCGCTGGCGCGCCTCGCGCATCGAGGCGCCGTTGCCGCCGATGGAAAATCGAGCGACGGGATCGGGATCAATACGGCAATTCCTCGTGAGCTGCTGCTGGCTTCCGCCGGGATTGCGCTGGAGCCGACTCGAATTCTGGGCGTTGGGATGGTCTTTCTGCCGACCGACGCGGCGGCGTCGCTGGCGGCCGTTCGCGTGCTTGAGGAAGCGATTGCGGCGCAGGGGTTCACCATCCTTGCCTGGCGCGATGTTCCCACGCGGCCCGAGATTTTGGGTGAAATCGCCCTCTCGACGCTACCGGTGATTCGACAGATTCTGGTGACCGATGGCACCGGTGCGGAGCGCAGAGATGTGGACCGCCGTCTGTATCTGGCGAGGAAGCAGTTCGAGCGCGCCTCAGTCGAAGGCTACGTCTGTTCGCTTTCGTCGTCATCCATCGTTTACAAGGCGATGTGCGCCAGTCACCTGCTGCCGGAGTTCTATCCGGATTTGGCAGATCCGCGTTATGTGACGCCGTTTGCTCTCTTCCATCAGCGCTACGCCACGAACGTGGCCCCTTCCTGGGATCGCGCGCAGCCGTTTCGCGTTCTTGGGCACAACGGAGAAATCAACACGATCTGGGGCAATCGTGCCCGCATGAACGCGCGTTCGGCCACGCTTCCCGATGAGTTGCAGCCGATCTTTACACCGAGCGGCTCCGATTCCACCAGTCTGGACGAAGTGATCGAGATGCTGGCCCACAATGGCCGCACGGTTGCGGAGTCCGTCCGTATGGTCATTCCTCCAGCGGAAAGTGGGCGTCATTCGGCATTCCTTGCCTACCACGGTGACTGCATTGAGCCATGGGATGGACCTGCGGCCGTGGCCTTTACGGACGGACGCATGATCGGTGCGGCCCTGGACCGCAACGGCCTGCGTCCCTGCCGCTTCTTCGTTACAGAAGACCGCCTGGTGGTTGCTGGCTCAGAGGCCGGTCTGGTGGATCTCGATCCTGAAACGATTGTGCATAGCGGCCGCCTGGGACCCGGTCAGATGCTGCTGGCCGATCTCGAAAATCACATCTTTTACGAAGACGAGGATCTGCAGGCGCATTTCGACAGCTCCGCGCCGGAGTACGAGAAGCTGCTGGACAACACCACTCTCGATACAAATTTGGCAGTGGCCACGCTTGACGCCGGGGAACTGAATCGTCTCCATCTTGGCTTTGGCTATACGAAGGAAGACGTCAATATGATTCTCAGACCCATGGCTGTCGACGGCAAGGATGCTGTCTGGTCAATGGGCGACGATACGCCGATCGCGCCACTGGCTCGTTCGCCGCGGCCGGTATATGCCTTCTTTCGCCAGCGTTTTGCACAGGTCACGAATCCGCCGATCGACTCGCTGCGCGAGGCTTGTGTGATCCAGCTTCACACGCGGCTGGGACCCTGGCCGCACATTCTGAACACGCGGGAGCCACTGCCGGGTCTGTCGCTGAAGTCGCCGTTTTTGTCGCTTTCGCAGATGGATTCGCTGCACAGCCGCAAGCACGATCTGGCGGGCAATCTGCCGCTGGCGGTGCTGGACTGCGTCTTTAGCCCTGGCTGTAACATCGTTACGGCGATTGACGATCTGTGCCAGAAGGCGGTTGAGCTGGTTCGGGGTGGCGCGGCGATTTTGCTTCTCACTGACCGCGGTTGCGGAGAGCATGCGATTCCCGTTCCTATGGCGATGGCGCTTGGGGCAGTCCATCATGCCCTGATTCGGGCAGGCCAGCGGGTGCGGGTTGGACTTGCGGTTGAAGCCGGTGACTGCCGCGACCTCCACCATGCGGCAGTCCTGCTGGGGATGGGCGCCGGGGCGGTTTGTCCCTGGCTGGCGCTGGAGACGGCGCGTCAGATCGATCCGGAAAAGGGCGAAGAAAACCTGCTGCATGCGCTTGACCTGGGGCTCGCCAAGATTATGTCGAAGATGGGGATCTCGGTGGTGGACAGCTACCGCGGCTCGCACCTCTTCGATTGCCTTGGGCTTAGTCAGGAGGTCGTGGATCGGTGTTTCGAAGGCACTCCGGCTCCCATTGGCGGCATCGGATTCTCTGCGCTGGAGGCTGGCGTTCGCGAACTCTGGTTCGGGGCTCAGGGCAATGGCGAGTCCGAGAATTCTGAAGCTGGCGATTCCGGTGGCCCGCTGGTGACGATCGCTGCCACCCGGGATCTGCCGGACTACGGCTGGGTGCGTTTCCGGAAGGCCGACAAATCTGAGCCGCATGGCTGGCAGCCGCAGACAGTGCGTGCGCTGCAGACGGTTGCCGGATCGACGCGCGCGGCCACATCGGCCGCCGATCCGGCCGCTGCGTGGGCCGCATTCTCCACTCAGGCGGCACAGAAGGATCCGAGTGTCCTGCGGGATTTGCTGGACATGCGGGTCGCCAGCCAGCCCCTGAAGCTCGACGATGTTGAGCCGGCGTCGAACCTCTACCATCGGTTTATTGCCAGTGCCATGTCACTGGGATCGTTGAGCCCGGAGGCACACCAGACGATTACCGCAGCGATGAACATGCTTGGCGGCCGTTCCAACACGGGCGAGGGCGGGGAAGATCCGGCGGTGTACACGCCGGATGTCGATCTCCCACTGGTGAACCGTACGGTGCCAGCGCATCTGCTGAATAACAAGGTGAAGCAGGTGGCCTCGGCGCGGTTTGGTGTGACCGCGCAGTACCTGATGCATGCCGACGAGATCGAGATCAAGATTGCTCAGGGGTCGAAGCCGGGTGAAGGCGGCCAGCTTCCGGGTCATAAGGTAACGGAGCTGATTGCTCGTCTGCGCCATGCACAGCCAGGGGTCACGCTGATCAGTCCGCCGCCGCACCACGACATTTATTCGATCGAGGATCTGGCTCAGCTGATCCACGATCTGCGGCGTATCAACCCGAAGGCGGCCATCGGGGTGAAGCTGGTTTCAGAAGTTGGGGTTGGCACCGTCGCGGCGGGTGTGGCCAAGGCTTATGCCGACTATATCGTGATTGCCGGGCACAACGGCGGGACGGGGGCTTCTCCGCTCTCGAGCATTAAGTACGCCGGCAGTCCGTGGGAGCTTGGGCTGGCCGAAGCGCAGCAGGTGCTGATCCAGAATGGCCTGCGTGGGCGGGTGCGCCTGCGCTGCGACGGCGGTCTCCGTACGGCGCGGGACATTGTGATGGCTGCGCTGCTCGGCGCCGACGAATTTGCCTTCGGCACGGCGGTGCTGGTGGCGCTTGGCTGCGACATGGCGCGCCAATGTCATCTGAACACATGTCCTACGGGTATTGCCACGCAGCGTCCCGATCTGCGCGCCAAATTCCGGGGCAAGCCGGAGAACCTGGTTCGGTTCTTCGACGGGCTGGCGAGCGAGACTCGCGTCCTTCTTGCGGATCTGGGTTTGCCTTCGCTGGAAGCTGCCATTGGCCGGACCGATCTACTGGAGCAGACGCGCTTCGATGGGTGCCTCGATCTGAGTGCCATGCTTGCGGCGCCGGTCGATGCGGGTCCCATTCGCTGGCAGGGTATGCGCAACCTTCGTCCGGAAAAGCACGCGCCCATTGACGATGCCTGGGTAGGGCCTGCCCTGGCGGCTTACAAAGCGGGGGAGCCTTACCAGGTCGACGCGCTGATCGCGAATGAGGACCGCACCCTTGGGGCTCGACTGGCGGGTGAACTGGCGATGCTGCAGTCCGCCGGGCTCCATCCTCGGGCGCCGCTCACGTTCCGTCTGACTGGCGAGGCTGGACAGTCCTTTGGTGCTTTTGCGGTTCCGGGGATGGAACTGGTGCTGAAGGGGCTGGCCAACGACTTCGTCGGGAAGAGCCTGTCCGGAGGAGAGATCGTCCTCCGCGGCCAGGGCCGGGCGGCACTCCAGTCAGAACTGCATGTGATTCTCGGAAACGTGGCGCTTTACGGGGCCACGAGCGGCGCTTTGTTTGCCGCCGGATGCGCCGGGGAGCGGTTTGCGGTTCGAAATTCCGGAGCTCTGGCGGTTGTCGAGGGCGTTGGAGATCACGGTTGTGAATACATGACTGGAGGCATGGTCGCCGTTCTCGGCGCAACCGGGACCAACTTTGGGGCTGGTATGACCGGTGGTGTCGCGTGGGTGTTCGACCAGGATGGACGATTCCTCGCGGGACAGCGGTACCACCCTGAGTTCCTCATCCCTGAACCGTATGAGACGCTCAGCGAGGAGGCCAAGGCGAGCATTCTCGGGCTGGTGCAGCTCCACGCTGAAAAGACGGCCAGCACACGCGCCTATTGGCTGATATCGAGATGGGAGGAGCTGGCATCGCGTTTCATTCGGCTCACTCCAAAATCGCAGGCGTGATAACGATAATTCATCAGGC